>DASTKA010000756.1:0-4307 GCA_035716165.1 Mycobacterium sp.
ACGATCGCGCTGCGCGCATTCGCCAGCAGCGCCGGCAGCGCTTCGCGAACGACCAGAAAGGTACCGGTCAGGTTGACGTTGATGATCTGGTTCCACTGCTCGAGGGAGGTCTCGTGGGTGTGCCAGGCGCGCAGGATGCCAGCCGCGTTGACGAGCGAATCCAGGCCGCCGAGCGTTTCGACGGCCCGGCACACGCCGTCGATTACCGAATCCTCGTTGCCGACGTCGAGCGGCATGGTGGTCAGCCGGTCCGCGTCGGCACCCGCCTGGGCCTGGGTAGCGCTCAAACCGTCGGCCGAGATGTCGGCGGCCACGACGGCGGCGCCCTCGCTCAGCAACCGCAGCGCGGTCGCCTGGCCAATCCCGGACGCGGCGCCCGTCACCAGGATCCGCTTGCCCTCGAGTCTGTTCATCTGCTCCTCCCGGGTCAGACCACTCCGCGCAGCGCGTCCTCGCCGTACATCTGCACCATCATCGAGGAGTAGTCCGGACCGCGACGCAAAATGTGTCCGCCGTCGACGTTGATGCACTGGCCGGTGATCCAGGCGGCCGCGTCGCTGAGCAGGAACATGGCCAGGTTGGCGACGTCTTCGACCTCGCCCACCCGCGGCAGCGGAGTGCACAGCGCGTAGTCGGCGCTGATCTCCGGTGACTGAATCACGCTGGCATCGACGAGATCCGTGCGAATCAGGCCCGGACGGATGCTGTTGACGCGCACCCATGACGGGCCGAGCTCGTCGGCGGCCAGCATCATCATGTGGTCGATCGCCGACTTGGTGACCCCGTACGGACCGAACCACCGGTGGGTGTTGCTCGCCGCGATCGACGAGATCCCGATGAACGAGCCGCCACCGCCGCGCACCAGTTCGCGTCCCACGTGCTTGAGCACGTACATGGTGCCGTTGACGTTGAGGTCGACGGTGTTTCGCCACGCCTCGGAGTCCGTGTGGGTGATCGGTCCGACGGTCAACGAGCCGCCCGCGCAGTGCACCGCGCCGTGCAGCCGGCCGTGCCACGCCGTCGCGGCGTCGACCGCGCGCGCCACCTCGTCCTCGTTCGTGACGTCGGCGGGCTCATAACGGATGGAGCCGCCGCCGGGCAGGGCTTCGATCTCCTTGACGGCCTCGGCGAGCCGATCGGCGTTGCGGCCCACGATCATCACCGAGGCGCCCCCCGCGACCAGACCCGCAGCCACGCCCTTGCCGATCCCGCTGCCGCCGCCGGTGATCAGATATGTCCGGTCTTCGAACGAAAGCTGCACGCGAGGCCCCTTCAGACTGGAACAAGTTCTAGCTATAGAAGCATGTGCCCTGGGGGTGAATATCGCTACCCCCGGTCTCGTTAGGCCTCTGCCGCGCGGCGCTATGGCGTGTCGCGACGCGCCGGCTTCGTCGGCTTCGCGTTACGCCAATCCTCGACGTGCGGAGGCTGGCCAACCGGCCACCGGTTCTCGTTGAACGCCGCCCAGTGGGCATGCCCCAGCAAGTGCACGTGAAACGCGTGCCGCAGCGCCTCGGTGTAACCCATCGCGTCGGAGGCGGCGTTGACCGAGTCCTTGATGAGCAGCGACGCCATCGTGGGCCGCTCGGCGATGCGTCGCGCGAATTCGAGTGTCTTTTCCTCTAATTCGTCGACAGCGAAAACCTTGGACACCATGCCCAGCCGGTGCGCCTCGTCCGCGTCGATCGAATCACCGGTCAGCAGCAGCTCTTTGGCCTTGCGTGGTCCGAATTCCCAAGGGTGGGCGTAGTATTCGACACCCGGCATCCCCAGCCTGACCGCGACGACGTCGCTGAACTTTGCGTTGTCGGCCGCGACGATCAGGTCGCACGCCCAGATCAGCATCAAGCCGGCTGAGATGGCGTTCCCCTGCACCTGGGCGATGGTGATCTTGCGCAGATCGCGCCAGCGGCAAGTGTTTTCGAAGAAATAGTGCCACTCCTGGTGGTACAGCTTCTCCATGATCGGCTCGAGCGTGGCCCCGCGCGAGCGGAAGCTCGGATGCTGCCCCGGCCCCGGTGCGCGCTCGGCCAGGGCCTGCTCGGAACCCAGGTCGTGGCCGGCGGAGAAGTTCCTGCCGCGTGCCGCCAGGATCACCACGCGAACCGTATCGTCGGCCTCGGCCCGGCCGAACGCCTCGTCAAGCTGGACCAGCAGGAGCCGACTCTGCGCGTTGTGGGCATCGGGCCGGTTCAGCCAAATCCGTGCGATGCGGCCCTCGTCGAGGGTCTCGTAGGCCACCAGTTCCGGGGAGTTGGCGTCGGCCGCCCCGGTGTCGGCTCGCTCGGAGACTGTCATTCCGCCCACCTCGTTCGTCGTTGAATTGGCCTTGTTTACACATTACGGCCAGTGTGTAACCGGCCCACGCTGGGGTGATCCGCTGTCCGGCCCGCCGAACACCGGGTTCTCACCCAGCGGTCTCGGGCCGCCGGCCCAGCGGCAGCAGCCGATGGTCGCGGGTGAACACCAGCCGCACGATGCCCATCGCGACGACGACGGTGGTGGCCGCGACCGAACCCAGGATCAGAAACATCACCACCGCCTGTACCAACACCGCCTGCAGCGGCGGCACCCCGGCGAGGATGAGGCCGGTCATGGCGCCCGGCAGGAACACCAGGCCGGTGGCTTTCGTCGTTTCGATCTGCGGAGATATCGCCGAGCGCAAGGCGATTCGCAGATACGGCGACGCGGCCTGCCGCGACGGCTGCCCCAGAGCGAGGCGGGCTTCGACCTCATCGCGCTTGTCGCGCAGTTCGTCGACCAACCGCCGAGCCACCAGAACCATGGCGGTCATCGAGTTGCCGATCATCATTCCCGCCACCGGCACCAGCGTGCGCCCCTGCAGCGGGAACACCCGCAGGCCGAAGAGCACGCCGAGCGTCACCACCGCCGCGCCGGCGAACGCGGCCACGGCCAGCGGCGCAAACCGCGGCACTTCCGGCGCCCTGCGACGGGCGACGTCCCCGGCGTAGGCCACCATCCCGGCGACCCACGCCCACGACCACCACAGCGACCGGCCCGGCTCGAACAGCAGCGTCAGCGCACCACCCACCAGCAACAACTGCACCAGCGCGCGGATCGCGGCCCACAGCAGTTGCCGCTCCAGACCCAACCGCCGCCACAGTGAGATCCCGGCCGCGAACGCCACGAGGATCAGCGATGTCGCCAGGCCCACCCAGCTGACTTGACCGTTCATCACGCCACCGAACCGTCGCCGGGGGTGGAGGCGACCGGGCCCAGCCCCAGGCTGCGCCCGGCCTCCAGGCGCAGCACCCGGTCGGCGGCCCGGGCCACCTGCGCCGAGTCGTGAGTGACCCACAGGGCCGGGGTGCCGTCGGTGGCCAGTTCACGCACCGCGCGCTCGATGACCTCGGCCGCCCCGGTGTCGACGGCGGACGTGGGCTCGTCCAGCAGCAGCACCTGCGGTTGCGCCATCAACGTGCGGGCCAGGCACACGCGTTGCGCCTCGCCGCCCGAGAGCCCGGCCACGTCACGGTCCAACCACGAGCCGGTCAGCGCGACCCGCCCCAGCGTCTCCCGCATCCGTGCGTCGGGCGCGTCGGGGTCGGCCGCCCGCAGGTTGTCGGCGACGGTGCCCGGAAAGGGCGTCGGACGCTGGAAGCACATGCCGACCCGGCGTCTCAGCCGGAGCGGGTCGAGCCCGGCGATGTCCGAACCATAAAAAGACGCCCGCCCGCTCGTCGGCAGCTCGAGGCGGTTACACAGCCGCAGCAGGGTCGATTTGCCCGCGCCCGACGGCCCGAAGATCGCCGTCACGCCGTGCCCCGGAATCGCGGCGGTCAGCCCGTTCAGAGCCCGAGCCCCCTGTCGCTCCACGACGACATCAGAGAACTCGAACACCATGCGGGTACCGGCGGGCTCATCGACCACCCGCTTATCCTGCATCACCGCGGCGACCGCCGATCGCGTCTTCGCGAGCGGCGCGGCGAACCCCTGCAAACCAGCCATAACTGCAGCCAGCGCCCGTTAGCTGGTGAGACGGCCTGCGACCGGTCGGCGGCGTCGCCTACAGTTAAGTCATGCCTACAAAATCTGATCCTGGCGAAATCGGCGACGTCGAGCCGGTGGCCGACAGCACTGCGAGCCAGGCCAGGCGGGTCGTCGCGGCGTACGCCACCGACGCCGACGAGTGCCGGGTGTTTCTGTCCATGCTGGGTATTGGACCGGCGAAACTCGACGCGTAAATGTCTCCCGGGGGAGGGCGAAGCTCGAAGGCAGCCGAATTCGGGAACTCCGACTTCGTCGTAGTCGCCAACCGCCTGCCGGTGGATCAGGAGCGGCTGCCC
>DASTKA010000757.1:0-3919 GCA_035716165.1 Mycobacterium sp.
GATACCGGGGATGTGGAAGACCGCCTTGGCGACCTTGTCCAGGACGATGAAGTCGGCCGGGTTACGCAGGTCGTGATCGGTCTCGATCATCAACAGCTCGGGATTGAGCCGAGCCTGGTCGAAGTGCCGGTCCGCGGCGGCATAACCGACATTGGCCGGGGTGTCAGCCGGCAGGAAGTGGCGGTTGTCGTAGTCCGTCTTGTAACCGGGCAGGGCAAGCAGACCAACCAATGCGACCCCGATGGTCACCGCGAGAACCGGTGCGGGCCAGCGAACGACGGCGGTGCCGATGCGACGCCAGCCCCGCGTCTTCAGCGTTCGCTTCGGATCCAGCAGCTTGAAAAAAGACGCCACGGTCAGCACCGCAGGGCCCAGGGTCAACGCCGCGAGAACCGCGACCAACATGCCGACGGCGCACGGTGCGCCCAGCGACTCGAAATACGGCAATCGGCAGAAGCTCAGGCAGTACATCGCGCCGGCGATGGTCAGCCCCGACCCCAACACGACATGCGCGGTGCTATGGAACATCGTGTAAAAGGCTTCTTCACGCGTCTCCCCTAGACCGCGGGCCTCGTGATATCGGCCGACCACGAAAATCGCGTAATCCGTCCCGGCGGCGATCGCCATCAACACCAACAAGTTGTTGGCGAACGTGGAGAGCCCGATGATGTCGTAGTTGGCCAGCAAGGCAACGACGCCTCGGGCTGCCAACAATTCGACAAAGACCATGAACATCACGGCCAGCATGGTGACGAACGAGCGATAGACGATCAGCAGCATCACGATAATCACCAAAAAGGTGATCAGCGTGACCACCATGACGCCTTTCTCCCCCGCATGGGACTGGTCGGCAAACAACGGGCCCGCCCCGGTGACGTAGGCCTTGATTCCCGGCGGCGCGGGCACCGAGTCCACGATCTTGCGGACCGCCAAGCTGGACTCGGTGGACTGGCCGCTGCCCATGTTGCCGTCGAGGTAGACCTGGACGTATGCGGCTTTTTGGTCGTGGCTCTGGGAACCCGCGGCGGTCAGCGGATCGCTCCAGAAATCCTGGATGTGCTGAACGTGCTTCTTGTCTTGCTCAAGTCGCCTGACGATCTCGTCGTAATAGCGGTGAGCCTCCGCCCCGAGCGGCTTGTCACCCTCCAGCAAGATCATCGCCGAGCTGTCGGAGTTGAACTCCTTGAACGTCGATCCGACGCGCATCATCGACTGGAAGGACACCGCGTCTCTGGGGCTCTGCGACACCGAGTGGGCTTTGGAGACGACCTCCAGCTGAGGCGCCACGGTGTTGGTGATGAAGACGATGCCCAACCACACCAGGACGATCGGCAGCGCCAGCCGGTGGATCATCCGCGGCAGGAACGGCGGGATCAGCGGTTGGTCGACCCGCGGCGGGGCCTCGCTTGCCTGACTCATGCGGACTTGTCCAGGCAGTAGACCATGGCGTTAACCGTTTCGTTGGAGGGCGAATGATTCGGAGCCTTGATGACGTCACCATGCCCGTCGTGGTTGTTCACGACGAATTGGCAGGCGATCCAACTGCCGTCTCCTTGCGCCACCAGGTTTGCCGGGATGCCGGGCTTTGTTGAGCTCAATACTTTGCTCCAGGGCAAGGGCACGTTGAGGGCCTGCTGCGGATGGGAGTTTTCATCGAGGTAGTTGATGGTCGCCGTGCTGCCCGGCGAGCCCCAGACTTCGAGCGTGATCGTCTTGGCGTTGAACTGGTCGAGGACCTCGCCCGAGGTGCCGCCCCCGAACGAACCGCGGTGCACGCCGAAGACGCCGTGCAGCCGGTACACCACGAATCCTGAAAGCGCGACGACAGCTGCGATCGTGAGCACCAGCCAGAAACGCCCCAGGAGCCCCTTTTTCTTGGCGCGCTGCGGGGCCACCTGGTTGCCCTCGCCGCCGGCGGAGCCCAGCTTCCTCAGCGGCTCGGTCCTTGGCTCAGACGTCGTCATGGGCGCTTCAAGTCCTTCACCGGTTGCAGTTCGCCATGCCACAGCGCTCCGGCCCCCTTTCTGAGTTCATGCCGATTCCGCGATAAGGCCGACGCACGTGGCAGTCAGCAGACGGGTAAGCGCGGACGCGAAGTCCAGATTCCACTCGGGCGGAACCACTTCGGGCTCCTCGGCGTAGATGTCGGTCAGGTGCTCGGGCGGATTCGCGACTTGCCAGAGCGTCGCGGCCAGCGAGTACGCCGCAAGCAGGATGTCGAGAGAACCCGACCGCCCGAGTTCGGGCAGCGCGCTCCCGATCGCATCGGCCAGCGAGAGTGTGGCCGCGGTGCTGATGCGCCTGACCTCGACGACCCGCTCGGCATCCACCTCGTGTTCCAGGTGCAGGTGCAGGTTGGCCAGCAGATCGCAGAACAACGGGTCCTCGGCCAGGGCTTCGGCCAGCGTCTCGGCGATGCGCGAGGGCGACTTCGCGCCGGGCTCGGCCAGCTTCTCCGACACGGTATTCGACCACCGCACCCAGCCCTCGGCCGACAGATGCAGCAAGACTTCCTTGTGCGAGGTGAAGTAGCGGCGCACCGCCGAGTAGTGAATTCCGGCGCGGCTGGCGACCGCGGTCAGGGTTACCGACGCGACGCCCGTTTCCATTGCCAGCGAGCGCGCGGCCTCCACGAGGGCCTCCGCACGTTGGCGCTTCTTCTCCTCGGTGCGGGCGCGCTGGAATGTCAGTTGCGCCACCGGCCGAGCGTAACGCACATTGTGTGATTTGTATAACGCACGTCACGTGATTTGGGCGGGCGATCGGGGTCGGGAAAAACAGGTAAAGGTGTAACCATGCTCATCGTCCGGCGCCGTTGGCGCCCCTCCGAATAGCCCGTGCACACCCTCGCCTTGATCGGGTTCCTCGGTGGCCTGATCACCGGCATCTCGCCCTGCATCCTGCCGGTGCTTCCGGTGATCCTGTTGTCCGGCATGGACACCGACCGGGCCGGCACCAACGGCGTTGGCTCTGCGGCGCGACCCTACCTGGTGATCGCGGGCCTGGTGTGCAGCTTCAGCCTCGCCACCTTGATCGGCTCCGCGCTGCTGACGACGCTGCACCTGCCGCAGGACGCGATCCGGTGGGCCGCCTTGGTGGTGCTGGTCCTGATCGGTCTCGGGCTGATCTTCCCGCCGTTACAGCACCTCATCGAGCGCCCGTTCGCGTATTTCCCACAGCGCCAAATCGGCTCTCAGAAAAGCGGTTTCGGGCTGGGGCTGACGTTGGGCGCGCTGTATGTGCCGTGTGCCGGACCGGTGCTCGCGGCCATCGTGGTGGCCGGCGGGACCTCGTCGATCGGCCCCGGCGCGCTCGTGTTGACCGCGACGTTCGCCGTCGGTAATGCGCTGCCGCTACTGGCCTTCGCACTGGCCGGGCGGCGCGTCGCCGAACGGGTGGCCGCGTTCCGCCGCCGGCAGCGCGGGATTCAGATCGCCGGCGGCATCGCCATGATCGTGCTGGCCGTGGCGTTGGTGTTCAATCTGCCTGCGATGCTGCAGCGCGCCGTGCCCGACTACACGACGGCGATGCAGAACAAGTTGGGGGCCAACAACATCCAGCGCAGCCTGGCCCCGGGCGCCGCGCAACCGTCGAACCACGGCGGCGGGCTACAGCTGAGCCGGCCCGGCAGCACCAAGGGCGGGGCACTCAACGATTGCGCCGAGGGCTCCGCGGAGCTGCAACAATGCGGACCGGCATCCGCCCTCGCCGGCGTCACCGGGTGGCTCAACACCCCGGATGGCAAGCCGCTGGACCCCGCGTCGGTGCGCGGCAAGGTGATCCTGATCGACTTCTGGGCCTACTCGTGCATCAACTGTCAGCGCGCCATCCCGCACGTAATCGGTTGGTACAACCGGTATCGCGACAGTGGGCTTCTCGTCATCGGGGTGCACACCCCCGAGTACGCCTTCGAGCGGGT
>DASTKA010000758.1:0-3095 GCA_035716165.1 Mycobacterium sp.
TCGCCGGCCGCACCCGGGCTAACAAGACCAGTTCCTCGCGTGGAGAACAGGATTCGACGATAGTCTCGTCGTTGATCACCGCCGGCCAAGCTCCGATGGAGTGCAGGATGCGGGTGCCGGGCGAAGGCCATCTCCTACTCACGGCGCGCGTTCGGCTGTTTCCCACCACCCAGCTGGAGTAAGTCCAACCGTCGGCCAGAACATCCCAGACGCGCTCGCATGTCGCGTCGACATCTCGAGTAACCGTCATGTCGTCCTCCGGTTCGAACCTCCGACGTCCTCGCTCACAGTCTGTCGAGCCTGGGGAAGAGTAGTTCCCGAGCGGCCAGTTGAATGGCTGCCGCTATCGGGATGGCAACGAGCGCACCAACTATTCCGAGCAGCGCCCCGCCGACGAGTACGGCCAACAACGTGGCGACCGCCGGCACGTTGACCGCGCGCCCGATGATCTTGGGTACCAACAGATAGTCCTCGGCGAAGCGAAACAACGTGTAGAACACGAGAGTTGCGATGGCTACCGGAACGGAGACGGTGAGTGCGACCACGGCGACGATGACACCGGCGACGCTCGACCCGAACGGGATGAGGTCAAGCAAAGCTACGAATATGCCGAGCAGCAACGGGTAGGGCACATCGAAGATGACGAGCCAGACGAAGGTGGCCACCCCGGCGATGGCCGATATGACGACGTTGCCGAACACATATGCGCCCACTTTCGCGAACACCTGGTCCCCGATGAGGATCGCGCGAGGCCGGCGGGAGTGCGGCACGAAGCGGTATAAGGTCGCGCGGATCCGGGGGAGATCAGCCAGAAAGTAGACCGTCAGCACGGCGACGACGACAACGTCGGCTACGGCCCCGAAGACCGCCTCTCCCGCCTTGACGGCCTGACCGACGACCGGCCCTGCGGACCCGTTGACTGTCTCGTTGATTCGTTGTTGAAGGTGGAAGCGGTCATTGAGCCGGCCGATCCAGGACGAATGGTCACCGATGTGCTGGATGTAATGGGGTGCCTGGTCGGTGAACTCCCGCGCCTGCTGGACCAGCGGGGGAATGGCAGCGGCCAGCGATCCGGCCACCACCGCGATCACTGCGAATAGCACCGCGGTGACCGCCGCCCAGCGCGGCACCTTCTTTCCGACCAACCACGACACCGCGGGCTCGAGCCCCAGGGCTAGAAAGAAAGCTACGCCAATCAAGATGAGCATCGACGACGTGGCCGCAAGACCGCGTAGCGCGACGTACGTCACCGCGACACCGGCCGATGCGGTCAGGCCGACGAAGAACGGTGAGTGCCAGTTGAATCGGCGCCCGGGAGGCCCGACTGGCTGCTCTGGTGTACTGAGCTGTGCCGCAACGTCTTCGGCGTCAGCCAGGGGCCCGCCGTCTGTGTCGCGCACCCCCCGAGTGAAATTGCCGGCTGCAGCCGGGCTCAGCTCCGTCGTGTTGCTCATGGCGTCAACGCTTCGCGCAGTGGACAAGCCGGGTGGCCAATTCCCGCAGCGGGGTATTGGTCTCTTGCGAGATCGCTCTCAGCATCGCGAAGGCGCGAGCGGCGTCGACACTGAAGCGTTCCATGAGCATCCCTTTGGCTTGCCCGATGACGTCGCGGGTGGCAAGCGCGGCCTTGAATTGACGCTCCTGTTCGTCGTGCATAAGTGCGATCGCGGCACAGTTGGCGAGCATCGCGCCAACTGCCTCGGAGTCGGGCCCGAATGCTTGGGCCCGGAGCCCGAAAAGAGTCAACGTTGCCCAGGTTTCACCGGAAGTGTCTATGGGAGAGGACAAGACGCTGTGCACCCCGGCGGTGGTCGCGGAAGGCGCAAATCGCGGCCATCGGGTATCGGTGCGCAGATCGTTGCAGCAAGTCGCTTTCTTTGCGTTGATCGCCTCCAGACATGGACCGTGGCCGGCCGCTTGCTGAGCGCTGTCGAGCGATGAGGTCAGCTGCGATGTCGTTGTGATCGATCGCAGATGGCCGTTTTCGATTATCGAAATTTTTGCGCAGTCGGCGCCCCGTATCAATGCCAATGAGACACGGGTCAGCTTGCTGAGGGCGTCCTCGATGCCCGCTGTGCCGACCATCGCACCGGCCAGTTTTGCGATCGTCGACTGAACCGCCTTGCCGCGGCGCCCTTGGCGAGGTTGCTCGTGATCCGCGAAGTGCCCTACCGCGATCATGGCGAAGTCATTTCGGAAGAAGCGTGGCGACTCATCCCAAACCATTGCCGCAGAGCCGGTTTCGTTGTACCCATTCCTCCCCCAAATTTCCAGACGCGTATTACGTCACTGCCGTACGACTATGCCAACAGATTGGAGTTCAAGCGTCGACCCAGCAGATCAATGATTCAGAAGCGTCGTCGACCTCGCGGAGCCATTTGTGTCCGAGTCTCGGCGATCCGAGGCGTTAAAAACCCCTCATGCGTCGTGTAGGCACAGCTCACCTGAAAGAGGCCCCGACGTGCCGTGGGGCGCTTGATCAGTTAAGAATGTTAACTAATCCCGGAGGCGTGGGACGGGCCGACGCAGAAACCAATGGGATGCCCACGATGGGGAAATGCAGTATGGGGGCCGATAACTTCGCAGGTGGAGGGCGGATGCGGCGGTGAACCAGGACGAAAAGCGACCCGTCGCCAACCACCCGTCACACACGCTTCGCGTGGCGGACCGCTAGCGGTGACGTTGCGCTTCCTCGACCGTCGCAAAGATTTCGAACCGCTCGAGCAGATCGGCGGCTGCGAGAGCTCTCGCGATGGGACCGGTCGGCGGCATGACCAGGCAGAACGATGTGTCGGACTCTGCCGCCAGCGCCGTAGCGTCGACCAAGGTCTCGACAGCGGCGTCATCGATGGACGTCGCGCCTGAAAGCTCCAGCACCAGTTGTGCCGGCTCTTGCGTCAATTCGGCGGCGACGGCGCGGGACAACCACGTGTGTGTCTCACCGTCGAGCACACCTGTGGCGTAGATGATGCTCGTGGCGGCGGGAAGTCGTTGCACGGTGTACGAGAACGACCCACCCCGTTGGCCTTCTGTGTCACTCTCGCTGATTGGCTCCACCTCCCTAGTGCTTCTGGAGAGTCAAGCAAACCAATGGG
>DASTKA010000759.1:0-12369 GCA_035716165.1 Mycobacterium sp.
ACCTACGCCGCGCAGTTGCGCGACTTTCTGCTGAGCCGATACCGCGAGATCACCCTGCTGACCTTCGAGCGCCTGGTGTTCGACGGCATCCTGCAGGAGGTCGTGTTGTTCTGCGGTGTCGTCGGCGCCGGTCCCGCCCGCATTCGCACCCTGCAACTCGACGACGCCGACGCCCTGGCCGGCGCCGGCCTCGAGGTGAAGTCCGCTCCGGCGCTGTTGCACGAAGAGGAGAAGTGGACCAAATACTTCCTGGACCCCGCCGCGATCGAGCTCCTGCGCGCCCTCAAGCGGTCAGAATCTCTGACCCGGCTGGGCAGTCTGGCCGAGGTGGACGTGGGCATCGTGACCGGGCGCAACGCGTTCTTCACCTTCACCGACGACCGGGCCGGTGAGCTGGGCCTGCGCCCGCACTGCGTCCCGCTCGTCTCGCGCAGCGCCCAGCTGTCCGGGCTGGTCTACGACACCGATTGCCGGGCAAGCGATGTCGCCGCCGGGCACCGCAGCTGGCTGCTGGACGCGCCGCGCGAGCCGGCCGATGCCGCGTTGATCGCCCACATCCGCGCCGGCGAAGCGGCCGGGGTGCACCGCGGCTACAAGTGCTCGATCCGCAAGCCGTGGTGGAGGACCCCGTCGCTGTGGCAGCCCGACCTTTTCCTGCTGCGACAGATCCACCGGGCGCCGCGGCTGACCGTCAACGCCGCCGCGGCCACGAGCACCGACACCGTGCACCGGGTCCGTCTCGTCGCCGATGCCGACCCGGCCGCGCTGGCCGCGGTGTTCCACAACAGCGTGACGTTCGCCTTCACCGAGATCATGGGCCGCAGTTACGGCGGGGGCGTTCTGGAGCTGGAGCCCCGCGAGGCCGAGCAGCTGCCCATTCCCGCGCCGGATTGCGCGGACCCCGATCTCGTCCACGACGTCGACCTCTTGCTGAAGGCCGACGAGGTCGACAAGGCGCTCGACGTCGTCGACCGCCGCGTGCTGATCGACGGCCTGGGATTGCCGGCCGAGGCGGTGGCCGAGTGCCGCGCGGCGTGGGCGTCGTTGCGGGATCGGCGCAAACGGCGGGGGTCGCGATGAGCGTTCGGGAGTCGGCGATCGCGATCCTGTCCGACTGGGAGCCACCCGACCCGGCCCAGGACTCGTTGCGCCACGCCGTGTTGGCGTTCGTGCACGCCCGCAGCGATGCGTGCCGGCGCGAGTGCGTGCCCGGCCACGTGACCGCGTCGGCGCTGGTGCTCGACCACTCCGGCGACCAGGTGCTGCTGACCCTGCATCCGCGCCTCGGCCGGTGGGTGCAGTTGGGCGGCCACTGCGACGACGACGACGCCGACGTCCTCGCCGCCGCGCTGCGCGAGGCCACCGAGGAGTCCGGGATCGACGCGCTACGCATCGAACCCCGACTGGCCGCGCTGCACGTGCACCCGGTGACCTGCTCGCTGGGCGTGCCGACCCGCCATCTGGATCTGCAATTCGTCGCGCACGCTCCGCTCGGCGCGCAGATCGCGATCAGCGACGAGTCCGACGACCTGCGCTGGTGGCCCGCCGACGCCCTGCCGGAAGGCACCGATCACGCGCTGGCCTACCTGGTCGCCCAGGCCACGCAACGAGCGCCCGGCTAGCCGCAGTTTCGGAGGCGAGTGCCCGCCTGGCCGGGCACTCGGCGCGAACGCCTACACGTCGGACGAGTAGCGGATGCCGCCGTCGGGAATCGACACCCCGGGCCACACCCGGGCGCCGCGCAGCAACTCGCAGCGCGCCCCGATGTCGGCGCCGTCGCCGATCACGCCGTCGCGGATCAGCGCCCGCGGGCCGATGCGCGCGCCGAAGCCGATGATCGAGCGCTCGATCACGCTGCCGGCCTCCACCTTGACGCCGTCGAAGATCACCGCGCCGTCCAGCCGGACACCCGGGCCGATCTCGGCGCCCCGCCCGACGACCGTGCCGCCGACCAGCACCGCGCCCGGCGAGACCGCCGCGCCGTCGTGCACCAACTGCTCAGCGCGGTGGCCGCCCAAGGCCGGCGACGGCGCGATGCCGCGCACCAGGTCCGCCGAGCCCCGGACGAAGTCCTCGGGGGTGCCCATGTCCCGCCAGTAGCTGGCGTCGACGTACCCGCAGACCTTGACGTCGGGGTCGGAGAGGAACGCCGGAAAGACCTCGCGTTCCACCGAGACCTCACGGCCCCGCGGAATCCGGTCGATCATCGCGCGCGAGAAGACGTAGGTGCCGGCGTTGATCTGGTCGGTCGGCGGGTCCTGCGTCTTCTCCACGAACGCGGTGACCCGGCCGTCGTCGTCGGTGGTCACGCAGCCGAACGCCCGCGGGTCGCCCACCCGGACCAGGTGCAGGGTGACGTCGGATTGCTGGGCGCGGTGGAAGTCGAGCATCTGGCCCAGATCGGCGCCCGAGAGCACGTCGCCGTTGAACACCATCACGGTGTCGTGCCGCAGGTGCCCGGCGACGTTGGCGATGCCGCCGCCGGTGCCCAGGGGTCGCTCCTCGGTGACGTACTCGATCTGCAGGCCCAGCTTGGAACCGTCGCCGAACTCCGCCTCGAACACCGCGGCCTGATACGACGTGCTCAAAATGACGTGCTCGATGCCCGCCGCGGCGACCCGCGACAGCAGGTGCGTGAGGAAGGGCAGCCCGGCGGTGGGCAGCATCGGCTTGGGCGCCGACAACGTCAGCGGCCGCAGCCGGGTGCCCTTGCCCCCGACCAGGATCACCACATCGACTTGCGGAGTTGCCACCTCAGTGCCGCCCTTCTACCCGTTGCCCCCGCCTGGCGGCTCGCAGCGCGCTGCGCACCATCAGGCGCGAACGCACCGCCAGCGAGGCGCGCAGCGTCCAGCGCAGCGGAGCGCGCAACCAACCGGAATGCCGGTCGGCCAGAAACATATACGTGCTCTTGTGGTGGGCGGCCAGGTGGTTGGCCGGGTCCGCGCCGGTGGAGTGGCCCTTGTGATGCAGCACCTCCGCCGACGGCACGTAGACGGAAAGCCAGCCGGCCTTGCCCAGCCGGTCCCCCAGATCGACGTCTTCCATATACATGAAGTAGCGCTCGTCGAACCCGCCGATCTGGCCGAACGCCGACCGGCGCACCAGCAGGCACGATCCCGACAGCCAGCCCACCGGCCGCTCGCTGGGCTCCTGCCGCTCCTGGCGGTACGCCGCCGTCCACGGGTTGCGCTTCCAGAGCGGCCCGACCACCGCGTGCATGCCGCCGCGGATCAGGCTGGGCAGGTGCCGCGCCGACGGGTACACCGATCCGTCGGGATCGCGGACCAGTGGGCCCAGCGCCCCGGCGCGCGGCCAGCGCGACGCCGCGTCCAGCAACGCGTCGATGCTGCCCGGACCCCACTGCACGTCCGGGTTGGCGACGATCATCCATTCGTCGTAGGGGTCCAGTTGCGCGACGGCGCGGTTCACCGCGGTCCCGTAGCCGAGGTTGGCTCCGGTGTGGAACAGCCGCACGTTGGGATAGCGCTCGACCGCGGCCTGCGGGGTGCCGTCGGTGGATCCGTTGTCGGCCAGCAGCACGCACACTTCCCGCTCGGTGGCCAGCGACAGCGAGGCCAGGAAGCGCTCCAGGTGCGGGCCCGGTGAGTAGGTCACCGTCACGACCGGCAGGACGTCAGTCACGCGTCGAGGGTAACGGTCGACCGGCCATGACATCGCTATTGGAGGCGGCCAGCGCCGCGACGAGCGCGGGGCGCCAGGGCCGCAGCGGCCGCATGCCCGCCGCGACGGACTGACCGCTGCCCAGCGCGGAGTAGGCCGGCCGTGGGGCGGGCCGCGGGAAGTGGTCGGTGGAGACCGGTCGCACCCGCTGCGGGTCGGCGCCACATTCCTCGAAGACCGCGCGGGCCTGTTCGAACCGCGAGCAGGCGCCCTCGTTGGCGGCGTGCAGGATCGGGCCGGGCACCGCGTCGTCGACGATCTGCAGCAGCGCGGCGGCCAGGTCGCCGACATAGGTGGGAGATCCGGTCTGGTCGTCGACCACGTCCACCGGGCCATCCCCGGCGGCCAGGCGGCGCATGACGGCGACGAAGTCCTTGCCGGTCCCGCCGGTGTAGACCCAGGCGGTGCGGACCACGACCGCCTCGGGCAGCGCCGCGAGCACGGCCCGCTCCCCCGCGACCTTGCTGCGGGCATACACGCTTTGCGGCGCGGTCCGGTCGGTCGGCTCGTACGGACACGGCTGCGCACCACCGAAATCCCCGTTGAACACGTAGTCGGTGGAGACGTGGACCAGCCGGGCGCCGGCCTTCGCGCACGCCGCGGCGATGTGCCCGGGACCGGTTGCGTTGACCGCGAACGCGCCCGCCTCGTCGGTCTCGGCGCCGTCGACGTTCGTGTAGGCCGCGCAGTTGATCACGACGTCGCCGCGCTGCACGATCCGCTCGGCGGCGCCCGGATCGGTGATGTCCCACTCCGACGACGTCAACGCCAGCGCGTCACGGCCCTGACTTGCCGTTAGCGAGGTCAAATAGCCGCCCAGCTGCCCACCGGCACCGGCGATCACGATCCTGGCTGACATGGTTCGAGTTTGGCATGGCCCGAAAAACTCGGGCCATGGCCATGGCCGTGGCGCGCGGACGCCGGCTACCCGTGAAGCCAGTGTGTCGCAAGTAATGTAGTGGGATGCATGTGCAACGTGTGGTTCGTGTGATTGCGACCGCCCTGACGCTCGCTGTCGTCCTCGGCACCGGGGTCGCGTGGAGCAATGTCCGGTCCTTCGAGGACGGGATCTTTCACATGTCCGCGCCCTCGCTGGGCAAGGGCGGCGACGACGGCGCGATCGACATCTTGCTGGTCGGCATGGACAGCCGGACCGACGCGCACGGCAACCCGTTGTCCCAGGAAGAATTGGACACCCTCAAGGCCGGCGACGAGGAAGCCACCAACACGGACACGATCATCCTGATCCGCATCCCCAACAACGGGAAGTCGGCCACCGCGATCTCGATCCCGCGCGACTCGTACGTCGCCGCCCCGGGGCTGGGCAAGACCAAGATCAACGGTGTCTACGGTCAGACCCGGGAGGCCAAGCGCACCGCCCTGGTCAAGGCCGGCGCGTCGGCGACCGAGGCGGCGGCCCAGGGCACCGAGGCCGGCCGCGAGGCCCTGATCAAGACGGTCGCCGACCTCACCGGTGTCACCGTCGACCACTACGCCGAGATCGGCCTGCTCGGCTTCTCGCTGATCACCGACGCGCTCGGCGGCGTCGACGTCTGTCTCAAAGAGCCGGTGTTCGAACCACTTTCGGGTGCCGACTTCCCGGCCGGCCAACAACGACTCAGCGGGCCGGAGGCGCTCAGCTTCGTGCGTCAGCGCCACGAGCTGCCACGCGGCGACCTGGACCGGGTGGTGCGCCAGCAGGTGGTGATGGCCTCGCTGGCCCACCGGGTCATCTCCGGCCAGACGTTGTCCAGCCCCACCACGGTCAAGCGGCTGGAGGCCGCCGTCCAGCGCTCGGTGGTGATCTCCGCCGGTTGGGACGTCATGGATTTCGTGCAGCAGATGCAGAAGCTGGCCGGCGGTAACGTCGCCTTCGCCACCATTCCGGTGCTCGACGGCGCCGGCTGGAGCGACGACGGCACGCAGAGCGTGGTGCGGCTGGATCCGCATCAGGTCGCCGACTGGGTCGGCGGCCTGCTGCACGATCAGGAGCAGGGCAAGACCCAGGAGATCGCCTATACCCCCGCGAAGACCACCGCCAGCGTCGTCAATGACACCGACATCAACGGGCTGGCCGCGGCCGTGTCGGACGTGTTGAGCGCCAAGGGCTTTGCCGCGGGCACGGTGGGCAACAACGACGGCGGGCACGTCAAGGCCAGCCAGGTGCGCGCCGCCAAGAGCGACGACCTGGGAGCCCAGCAGGTCGCCAAGGAATTGGGTGGGCTGCCGGTGGTCGCCGACACCTCGCTGGCCCCGGGTGCGGTGCGCGTGGTGCTGGCCAACGACTACAGCGGTCCGGGCTCGGGCCTGTCCGGCAGCGAATCGATCATGCCCGCCAAGGTGTCCACCGCCGGCGCGGTGGCGGCCGACCCCAATGTTCCGGCGCCGTCGCCGATCCTGACCGCCGGCTCGGACAAGCCCGAGTGCATAAACTAGCGGCCAGTGCATCAACCGATCACGCTCAGCGGAGCCATCCTGGATCCGATGCTGCGGGCCGATCCGGTCGGCCCGCGCATCACCTACTACGACGACGCGACCGGCGAGCGCATCGAATTGTCCGGAGTGACGCTGGCCAACTGGGCCGCCAAGACGGGCAACCTGCTGCGCGATGAGCTGGGCGCCGGGCCGGCCAGCCGGGTGGCGATCCTGCTGCCCGCGCACTGGCAGACGGCGGCGGTGCTGTTCGGGGTGTGGTGGATCGGCGCCGAGGCGGTGCTGGCGGGCGATTCGGACACGGCTTCGGACATAGCACTGTGCACGGCCGAGCGACTGGACGAGGCCGACGACGCGGTGGCGGGCGGTGAGGTGGCGGTGCTGTCGCTGGACCCGTTCGGCCGCCCGGCACCCGACCTGCCGATCGGGGTGACGGACTACGCCACCGCGGTGCGGGTGCACGGCGATCAGATCGTTGCCGAACCGCGCCCCGGTCCGGCCCTGGGCGGGCGATCGGCCGAAGAGGTGCTGGCCGATTGCCAAACCTCCGCGGCGGCAAGGGGTTTGACGTCCGGTGACCGGGTGCTGTCCACCGCTTCGTGGTCGCGGCCCGAAGAACTGGTGGACGGCATGCTGGCGATCATGGCCGTCGGCGCCTCGCTGGTGCAGGTGGCCAACGCGGACCCCGCCACCCAGCCGCGCAGAATCGAGACCGAAAAGGTCACGCGGGTGCTGTAGGGCCCCTGGCGCTCGACCGCACCCTCCTCGATACATATTGATATCGCTATATTTCGATGTTAACGTCGTGCAAGCATGGGCTGAACGCCGAGGCGAAACAGGAGGGTTGCGGCAATGGCGGTCTACGGGCTCTTTGCGAAGGCAGCAGGCACGGTGGTCACCGGGTTGGTCGGCGTGACGGCCTACGAGGTGGTGCGCAAGGCCGTGGCCAAGGCGCCGCTGCACGAGACCGCGGTGAAGGGGGCCGAGCTCGGACTGCGCGGCACCCGCAAGGCCGAGGAGGCCGCCGAATCGGCCCGGCTCAAGCTCGCCGACGTCATGGCCGAGGCCCGCGAGCGCATCGGCGAGGAGGCGCCCACGCCGTCGGTCGCCGCCACCCACGACCACGAGCACTGATACCTCCGATATGGACCTCGCCCTAGTCCCCGACATCGCAGACGAGGCGCGAACCGAAGACCCTGCGCTGCAAGTCATTTCGGATGCCGCCGGACGCATGCGGGTGGCCGTCGAGTGGTTGCGCGCAAACACCCGGCGCGCCGTGGCGGTCGAAGAGGCCGTCGCCAAGTGCGACGGCGTGCGGGTGGCGCATGCCTACCCGCGCACCGGATCGGTCGTCGTCTGGTATTCGCCCCGGCGCTGCGACCGCTCCGCGGTGCTCGCCGCCATCGGCGAGGCGGCGCACGTCGCCACCGAACTGATCCCCGCCCGCGCGCCGCATTCGGAGGAGATCCGCAACGCCGACGTGCTGCGCATGGTCATCGGCGGCGCCGCGCTGGCCCTGCTCGGCGTGCGCCGCTATGTCTTCGCGCGCCCGCCACTGCTGGGCCCCGGCGGCCGGCTGTTCGCCACCGGCGTCACCGTCTTCACCGGCTATCCGTTCCTGCGCGGCGCCCTGCGCTCGTTGCGCTCCGGCAAGGCGGGAACCGACGCGCTGGTCTCGGCGGCGACCGTGGCGAGCCTGGTGTTGCGGGAGAACGTCGTCGCGCTGACCGTGCTCTGGCTGCTCAACATCGGTGAGTACCTTGCCGATCTGACGCTGCGGCGCACCCGGCGCGCGATCTCCGAACTGTTGCGCGGCAGCCAGGACACGGCGTGGATCCGCCTCGACGACGGCCCGGAGGCCGGCACGGAGGTCCAGGTGCCCATCGACACCCTGCAGATCGGCGACGAGGTGGTTGTCCACGACCACGTCGCCATACCCGTCGACGGCGAGGTGGTCGACGGCGAGGCGATCGTCAACCAGTCCGCGATCACCGGGGAGAACCTGCCGGTGAGCGTGGTGGTCGGCATGCACGTGCACGCGGGTTCGGTGGTGGTGCGCGGACGCCTCGTGGTGCGCGCCCGCGCGGTCGGCAATCAGACCACCATCGGCCGCATCATCACCCGGGTCGAAGAGGCCCAGCACGACCGGGCGCCGATCCAGACCGTCGGCGAAAACTTCTCGCGGCGTTTCGTTCCCACATCGTTCATCGTCTCGGCCATCACGCTGGCGGTCACCGGCGACGTCCGGCGCGCCATGACCATGCTGCTGATCGCCTGCCCGTGCGCGGTGGGCCTGGCCACCCCGACCGCGATCAGCGCGGCGATCGGCAACGGCGCGCGGCGCGGCATCCTGATCAAGGGCGGCTCGCACCTCGAGCAGGCCGGCCGGGTGGACGCGATCGTGTTCGACAAGACCGGCACGCTGACAATCGGCCGTCCGGTGGTCACCAATATCATTGCCCTGCACAAGGACTGGCAGCCCGAGCAGGTGCTGGCGTATGCGGCCAGCTCGGAGATCCACTCACGGCATCCGCTGGCCGAGGCGGTGATCCGGTCCACCGAGGAACGCCACATCACCATCCCGCCGCACGAGGAGTGCGAGGTCCTGGTCGGCCTGGGCATGCGGACCTGGGCCGACGGCCGGACCCTGCTGCTGGGCAGCCCCGGGCTGCTGCGCGCGGAGAAGGTGCGGGTGTCGAAGAAGGCGTCGGAGTGGGTGGAAAAGCTGCGCCGCCAGGCCGAGACCCCGCTGCTGCTCGCCGTCGACGGCAAACTGGTGGGACTGATCAGCCTGCGCGACGAGGTGCGTCCCGAGGCCTTCGATGTGCTGAAGAAGTTGCGCGCCAACGGTATTCGCCGCATCGTCATGCTCACCGGCGATCACCCGGACATCGCCGAGGTGGTGGCCGGCGAACTCGGAATCGACGAGTGGCGCGCCGAGGTGATGCCGGAGGACAAGCTCGCGGCGGTGCGCGACCTGCAAGACGAGGGCTACACCGTCGGCATGGTCGGCGACGGCATCAACGACGCGCCCGCGCTGGCCGCCGCCGACATCGGGATCGCGATGGGGCTGGCCGGCACCGACGTCGCCGTCGAGACGGCCGACGTGGCGCTGGCCAACGACGACCTGCATCGCCTGCTCGACGTGCGCGACCTGGGTGCCCGCGCCGTCGACGTCATCCGGGAGAACTACGGCATGTCCATCGCGGTCAACGCCGCCGGGCTGATCATCGGCGCGGGTGGGGCGCTGTCCCCCGTGCTGGCCGCGATCCTGCACAACGCGTCGTCGGTGGCCGTGGTGACCAACAGCTCGCGGCTGATCCGCTACCGGCTGGATGCGCCGCGCGACGCGGTCAACGGCGAGCGCGCCGGCTAAAGGTTCGAACAACCGCACGCCCCGGGCCGCGAGCCGCGCCGCGGCGCTGGTAGTTATTGTGGCTAACCAGTAGACCCGAAGGGATTTCGCGATGGCGCGCACCGACGACGACAGCTGGGACCTGGCGACCAGCGTGGGAGCGACCGCCACCATGGTGGCCGCGGGTCGGGCCCGGGCCACCCTGGACGGGCTGATCGACGATCGGTTCGCCGAGCCGCTGGTGCGCGCGGTCGGGGTCGACTTCATGACCCGGTGGGCCGCCGGCGAGCTCGCCTCCGCCGACGTCGACGAGCCGGACGCCCCATGGGGCATGCAACGCATGACCGACATGCTGGCCGCCCGCACCCGCTACATCGACGCGTTCTTCGCCGAGGCCGGGGCCGCGGGCATCGACCAGGTGGTCATCCTGGCCTCCGGGCTGGACGCGCGGGCCTACCGGCTGCCGTGGGCGCAGGGCACCAGGGTGTTCGAGATCGATCAGCCGCAGGTCCTCGAGTTCAAGGCCGCCACCATCGCCGAACTCGGCGCCGAGCCCACCGCCGAAGTGCGCGGTGTTCCGGTCGACCTGCGCCACGACTGGCCGTCGGCCCTGCGACAGGCCGGCTTCGACACCGGACGGCCCGCCGCCTGGGCGGCCGAGGGCCTCGTCGGCTTCCTGCCGCCCGAGGCTCAGGATCGCTTGCTGGACAACATCACCGCCCTGTCCGCCGACGGCAGTCAGCTGGTGGCCGAGGTCTTCGCGAACACGGGGATCAGCGGGGACGCGCTGAATGCCGCGAGCGAGAAGTGGCGGCGCAACGGCCTCGACATCGCCCTGGGTGAACTGGGCTTCGCCGGTGAGCGCAACGATGTGGCGACCTATCTGCAGCACCGGGGCTGGCAACCGGTCCGCACCCCGCTGAACCAGATGCTGGCCAACAACGGGCTGCCGCTGCAATCCACCGACCCCGATGCGCCCTTCGCGCAGAATTACTACTGCACCGCGGTGCTGCACCGGGCCGGTTAACGGACAGGGCAGGTTATGAGGAAGGTGAAGACGATGCCAAACAGCAGGCCCGCCAAGCCACTTGACGGGTTCCGGGTCCTCGACTTCACCCAGAACATCGCGGGACCGATGGCCGGACAGGTGCTGGCCGATCTGGGCGCCGAAGTCATCAAGATCGAGGCACCCGTCGGTGAGGCCGCCCGGCACATCACGGCGGTCCTGCCGGGGCGCCCGCCGCTGGCCACCTTGTTCCTGCCCCACAACCGGGGCAAGAAGTCGGTGATGGCCGACCTGCGCAGCGACGAGGCCAAGCAGCAGATCTTGCGGTTGGTCGATACGGCGGACGTTGTGCTGGAAGGGTTTCGGCCGGGCGTGATGGAACGCATGGGCCTGGGCCCCGACGAGCTGCAATCGCGCAATCCCAGGCTCATCTACGCGCGCCTGTCGGCGTACGGCGGCAACGGCCCGGAGGGCAGCCGGCCGGGCGTCGACCTGATGGTCGCCGCCGAGTCGGGCATGACCACCGGGATGCCCACCCCCACCGGCAAACCGCAGATCATCCCGTTCCAGCTCGTGGACGCCGCCAGCGGTCACGTGCTGGCCCAGGCGGTGCTGGCCGCGCTGCTCAACCGTGAGCGCCACGGGGTCGCCGACGTCGTGCGGGTGGCCATGTACGACGTCGCGGTCAGCCTGCAGGCCAGCCAGCTGACCATCCACCTGAACAAACCGAGCGAGTCACCCAAGCCGGATGCGGCACCAAAGACCAAGCGGCGCAAGGGCGTCGGCTTCGCCACCCAACCATCGGACGCGTTCAAGGCCGCCGACGGCTACCTGGTGATCAGCGCGTACGTGCCCAAGCACTGGGACAAGCTGTGCGAAATCATCGGCCGGCCCGACATGCGCGACGACGAGCGGTTCGTCGACCAGCGGGCGCGGGCGCTCAACTATCCGGAGCTGACCGAGCAACTCGAGAAGGCGCTGGCCGCCAAGACCGCGGACGAGTGGGTGCGGCTGCTACAGGAGGGCGGCCTGATGGCCTGCCACGCCAACACCTGGAAGCAGGTGGTGAGCACCGCGCTGTTCGCCGAGAACGAGCTCGCCCTGCCGGTGGGCGAGGGCGTCGATGAGATCACCGTAATCCGCACTCCCGCACGCTATTCCAGCTTCGACGCGGCGGCCACCGACCCGCCGCCCGCCCTCGGCCAGCACACCGAGGAGTATCTTGGCGCGCCGCAGTCGGCCGGCAACCTGTCGTACGACGCGGCCGGCTGACCGACCGTGTTCCTGCTGCTGATCGTGCTCGGGTGGCTGATCGCCTGGATGTCGCGGCGGGCGCCGCGCGCTCAGGCCCCGTTGCTCGGCAGCCGCACCACCTGAACGAAGAACTCGTCGATCTGCCGCACGGCCTTCATGAACTGGTCCAGGTCAACGGGTTTGGTGACGTAGGCGTTCGCGTGCAGCTTGTAGCTCTTGATGATGTCCTCCTCCGCCGAGGAGGTGGTGAGCACGACGACCGGGATGCCAGCCAGATCGGGATCGGACTTGATCTTCTCCAGCAGCTGGCGACCGTCGTACTTGGGCAGATTCAGGTCGAGCAGGATGAGGTCGGGTCGCGGCGCGTCGGCGAACTCACCGCGCCGGTAGAGGTAATTGAGGCCTTCCTCGCCGTCGTGGGCGACATGGAGCCTGTTCTTGAGCTTGTTGTGCTCGAACGCTTCTCGCGTGATGAGCTCGTCGCCCGGATCGTCCTCGACCAGCAGGATGTCGATTGCTCTGCCTTCGGGTGTCGTCATTGATGCGCTCCTTCCAAAGCGACCGAGTCTGATTCGTCGACGGGTTCGGGCATGGGCAGCGTGAATTCGAATCGCGTCCCATCGGTGTAGGACGTGTC
>DASTKA010000760.1:0-3178 GCA_035716165.1 Mycobacterium sp.
CCACGCGCAGCCTCGTAGCGATCAAATCGCAACGCTCCCAGACTGTTACGGCTTAATCTGGCGGGACGAGCGCTACCAGCCTTTCCCGTCCCGCGGGGCCGGTGCGGTTGCGGCGGCCATCTCCCACCATGAAGTTATGACGCAGGAGCCGTTGAAGATTGGTCTGTTGGCGCCGCCATGGGCGGCCGTACCCCCACCGGGTTATGGGGGAACCGAGTCAGTGGTGTGCCAGCTTGCGCAGGGCTTGACCGCGGCCGGACACGAGGTCGTGCTGTTTGCCACCGGCGACAGCACCGCACCGGTTCCCACCGTCTACGCCATGGCCAACGCTAATTGGGACCGCATCGGGCACGGCGAGGTGGAACTGCCCCACGTGATGCGCGGCTACGAGGCCCTCGCCGGTTGCGACATAATCCACGACCACACCCTGTTGGGGCCGGCCTGGGCCTTGGCCACCGGCTATGACCGGGTGGTCACCACCTGCCATGGCCCGTTCAGCGGTGAGCTGCGGGCGATCTACCGCCGCTACGGCAAGCGGCTCCCGGTCGTCGCGATCTCACAGGACCAGTCCTCCCACGCGCCCGAAATCGCGGTGGACCGAGTCATCCACCACGGCCTCGACCCCGGCGAATATCCGGAGGGCGGTGGCGACGGGGACTACCTGTTGTTCCTCGGGCGGATGACGCCGGACAAGGGTGTGCGCGAGGCCGTACTGGCCGCACGGGCAGCGGGCAAGCCGCTGATCATCGCGGCCAAAAACCGAGAGCCGGCCGAAAAGGCTTATTTCACCGAAGAAGTCGAACCGCTGCTCACCGACGATGTCGACGTCAGGGGGGAGGTCACCGGTGACGCGAAACTGGAGTTACTGGGCGCCGCCGAGGCCCTTCTGAATCCCATCCAGTGGGCCGAACCGTTCGGGTTGGTGATGATCGAGGCCATGGCCTGCGGCACGCCAGTCATCGCCTGTCCCAACGGCGCCGCACCCGAAATTGTGGATCCCGGCAGGACCGGATTCCTCTGCTCCGATTCGGCGGACTTGGTGGGAGCAATCCACCGCGTCGACGAGCTGGACCGTGCCGCCTGCCGGGCCGCCGTCATCCAGCGCTTCTCCACCGCTCGGATGATCGACGACCACCTAGCTCTGTACCGGGAGATGGTCGCCCGGTGACCTTCGTCGATGGGGAAGAATGCGTGGCCGGATCTTGGGCGTCCGGAACGGGCCCACCAGTGACCGGCGGCGACGGCGACGTCACCCTGCTGGAGGGTTCGACGTTTTGCATCTCGGCCCTGTCGGGTGACGTCCATCGCGACCGGCCACACGGACTGTTCGTGGCCGACACCCGAATGTTGTCCTGCTGGCGCCTTGCCATCGACGGCGCGCCGGTGCAAAACCTGTCCACGATCCAGGAGCCCACCGAGCCGTACCGCGCGACTTTTGTCGGCCGGACGCCACCGCGTCAATGGCTGGCGGACAGCACGATGCTGGTCCTGCGCGACAGGTTGGTCGGTGATGGGTTGCGCGAGGACGTGACTTTGCGCAACCTCGGCGCGGAGCCGGTGGGGGTCACCGTGACACTGGCCGTCGACACGGACTTCGCGGATCTCTTCGCCGTCAAAGAGGGCAGGGTTCAGCCACCGCACGGTGTGGCCGTCGACATCGGCACGGCGTCAATGACTTTCACGCTCGCCGGTCCGGACGACACCCGGAGCGCTCAGATCACCGCCACCGGAGACCCGAGCGTCACGCCGGGCAGATTCACCTTTCGGATCGTGGTCCCACAGCGTTCCGAGTGGTCAACCTGTTTTGCCGTAGAAGCCACGACGGGGGGCAGGCGAGTTCAGCTTCGGCACCGCTGTGGCGAGCCGATAGATACCAGCGCTCCCGCGCAACGGCTGCAGGCGTGGCGGCTGTCGAATCCACTTATAACGACCGGAGATTCGGCGCTGGATTGCTCACTCGAGGTGGGCACCCGCGACTTGGGCTCACTCCAGATCGAAGACCCGGCACGGCCGGGCTGTCCGATCCTTGCCGCCGGTGCACCATGGTTCATGGCGCTATTCGGGCGAGATTCCCTCTTGACCGCCTGGATGGCCTTGGGCCTGGACTCGCGGTTGGCGTTGAACACCTTGCGCACTTTGGCCCGGCTGCAAGGGACCCGGGTGGACCCACTGACGGAGGAGGAGCCGGGCCGCATCCTGCATGAGGTTCGTTTGGGCAGGGAGGCGGCGTTGGCGCTGGGCGGAGGGACCACATACTACGGCACCGCTGACGCCACACCACTTTTCGTCATGCTGCTCGCGGAGCTCGATCGGTGGGGGGCTCTTCCCGACGCTGACCGGCCCGCCCTGGTGGCCGCGGCGGACCGCGCCATGGCATGGATCCTCGACTACGGCGACGCCGATGGAGACGGCTACGTGGAGTACCGCCGACACACCGACCGCGGCTTGGTCAACCAGGGCTGGAAAGATTCCTTCGACGGCATCAACCATGCCGACGGGCATCTGGCCGCGCCACCGATAGCACTGTGCGAGGTGCAGGGCTATGTGTACGCAGCGTTTCAGGCCCGGGCCTTCCTCGCCGAGGGAGACGGTGACCCCGTCTGCGCACAGCAGTGGCGCAGCAGGGCGGCGCGGATGAAAGCGGCGTTCAACCTGGCCTTCTGGATGCCCGAACAGCAGGCGTTCGCGCTCGCGCTCGACGGCGCCAAGCGTCAAGTCGACGCCATCGCGTCGAACATGGCGCACTGCCTGTGGACGGGCATCGTCGACGACGACAAGGCCGCCGCGGTAGCCGCGCATCTTGTTGGCCCCGCGCTGAACTCGGGCTTCGGTGTGCGGACTCTCGCCACCGACATGAACGCCTACAACCCGATGAGCTACCACAACGGCTCCGTGTGGCCGCATGACACCGCGATCGCCGTCGCCGGGCTCGCGAATTACGGTTTGTTCCAAGAGGCTCAACAGATTGCGTCGGGGCTTCTCGACGCTTCCGAATACTTCGGGGGTCGGCTGCCCGAGCTGTTCTGCGGCTTTCCGAGGGCCGAGTTCTCGCGTCCCGTGCCGTATCCGACGTCATGCTCGCCGCAGGCCTGGGCCGCTGCGAGCTCACGCATGGTGCTGCGCAGCCTGCTGGGCTTCAACCCCGACATTCCGCACGGCCAGGTGCAGGTGTCTCCCA
>DASTKA010000761.1:0-5874 GCA_035716165.1 Mycobacterium sp.
CGGCGGATCTCGGCGATCGCGTGTTCGCCCTTGCCCCGGTCGCGGATGGCCATCACGACGTCGGCGCCCGCGGCGGCCAGCCGCTTCGCCAGGCCGAACCCCAAGCCGCTGTTGGCCCCGGTCACGACGGCGAATCTGCCATGCAGATCTGGAACGTCCAGCGGCAGATCGGGTTTCACCATGTCACGGGCAGCTCGTAGAGGCCGTAGGCCAGTGCGTCATGTTTGAACGGAAGGTCGTCCAACGGCACGGCAAGCCCTAGCGTCGGAACGCGGCGCAGCAGGGTGGGCAAGACGATCTGTAATTCCATGCGGGCCAGCTGTTGTCCCACGCACTGGTGGCGTCCGTAGCCGAACCCGACGTGCGGCCCGTCCTCACGCAGCAGATCCAGCCGGCCCGGGTCGGGGAACTGGCGCTCGTCCCAGTTCGCCGGGGCGACGTCGAGGATGATGCCATCGCCGGCTCGGATCGTCTCGCCGCCGATCTCGATGTCCTCGATGGCAATCCGGCGCTGGCCGGTCTGGATGATGCTGAGATAGCGCATCAGCTCTTCCACCGCGGTGGCGATGACCTTCTGATCCTCGGTGTCGCGCAGTAGCGCACGTTGGTCGGGATGTTCGAGCAACGCCGCAATGCTCAGGCTGATCATGTTCGCGGTGGTCTCATGGCCGGCGATCAGCACCCCGGTGGCCAATTGTGCGGCCTCGCGCACGGTGATCTCTTCGGCGTTGACCCGCTCGGCCAGGTCGGACACCAAATCCTCTGAGGGACTTTGCATCTTCGCCCGGACCAGGTTGGCCAGGTACTTCGCCAACGAGGCGGCACCCTGGGCCGTGTCCTCCTCGGTCGCGTAGCGGCCCATGCCCCGCTGGGCCTGCGCCTGGAAGAATTCCGCGTCCTCGTAGGGCACGCCCAGCAGTTCGCTGATGACCAGGGAGGGGACCGGCAACGAGAGCGTGCTGACGATGTCACCCGGTTTCGGGCCGGCGAGCAGGGCGTCGATGTGGTCATCCGTGATCTTCTGCACCGCCGGCCGCAGCGCTTCAACGCGCTTGAAGGTGAATGGTTTGGACAGCATCCTGCGGAACCGGGTGTGTTCCTCGGCGTCGGAGGTGAACACCGAGCGTGGGCGCTTGTGCACCGTGGCCAGCATGCCCGCGTTCCAGTGCGGATAGCCGGGCAGCCGGTCGTCGACGCTGGCGCGGGAATCAGTGAACAGCGCGCGTATCGCGTCATAGCCGTGGATGAGCCACGGGGTGCTGCCGTCCCAGATCCGGACCCGGCTCAGCTGCTTGTCGGCGTTGAGCTCCAATACCTTGGGAGGCGGGGCGAACGGGCAGCCGCGCACCCGCGTCATCGGAAACTCCGGGATTTCGGTGGCGGTGGAACCTTCAGTCATCGTGCTCCTCTTAGTCGGCCTGCGCGGTCGTTTGTGGTGGTTGGCCGCCGGCCGCGCTCACGTGGACCGGCGCGCGCCAGAGGCCGACGATCGCGTCGATCAGCCCTTCGCCGGCGACCGGCCATGCCGAGCGCGACCGCGGTCCGTGTTCGGCCAGCGCCCCTTCGTGTTCCGCGCAGGTGTGCATGAGCAGGTTGCGCACCATCACCATCCGTTCGGATCGCACCCGCCTCGGCAACTCCGGCAGGCAGCGGTTGATGCCGTCGAGTGTGCGCACCAGCAATGGCGATGCCAGTGCGTCTTTGGTGACCACATGGCGGTATGCCGGATCGGCCATGGCCTGGGCGGCAAACCGGGCGTACCAGGTCGGGGTGCCCAGTGCGGCCAGATGATCGGTCAGCGGACGCACCAAGGCGCCGACCCAGTCGCGTAGCTCTGTGGAATCGCCGATGGCGGCCAACATCTGGGCGCGCAGCTCCTCGATCGGCTCCCGATGCTTGCTTTCGATCGCCCGGAGCAGGTCGACCCTGGTGCCGAAGTGGTAGCACGCCGCGGCGTTGTTGCCCTGTCCGGCCGCCTCACTGATCTGTCGGTTCGACACGGCATACATTCCGCGCTCGGCGAAGAGCTCTTCGGCGGCCGACAAGATCGCCTCTCGCGTGCCGGTCGACCTGTCGGAGCGGGCGACCCGCTCGGCAGTCATCGCTTCAGTGAACACCTCGCGCGGTGTTAAATCAAGCAGTTTATTTACTCGAGAACGGGCGAATTCGGGGCTCACCCAAACGTCGCTTCGTCAGCGGGATTTCATCGCCGTGACGCCCCGATCCGGCCCCCGCCGAATACAGTCGTCCCCATGAATCCGCTGCAGCGGCTGGCCCGCAACGCGACGGCCTACCGTCTGCTGGTCCTGAGCGGTCATCGGATCGTGGAGGGGCTCGAATCGATGCTTCGGTTCTTGACCAGTGGGCGACTCGGTGTGCTGGACCTGGCCGGCCTGCCCAACGTGCGGATCACCATCTCCGGTCGTAAGACCGGCCTCGCCCGCAGCGCGACCGTGCAGTACGTCCCCTTTCGCGGCGGCCTGCTGTTGGTCGGATCGAATTGGGGACGAGCAGGTCACCCGTCATGGTCGGCCAATTTGAAAGCGGCGCAACGGGTCACCGTACGTCGTCGCGGCCACCGGTTCGTGGCCACGGCGCGGCTGCTGAGTGGCGCGGAGCGCGACGACGCGTGGGCCACAGCTTTGGCGCTCTGGCCGAACTATCGCCTAGCCCAGGATCGTGCGGGCGGGCGCCGCTTTCGGCTCTTTCTGCTTATGCCTACCACGTGATTTCGGCGAGGCCGGCCGAAGCCTGGTTCTGCGATGAGCGGCGTCGTCAGCCGGGGTGGTTCTTGGTCAGTCGCGCGATCTCGCCGCCCCAGACGGATTGCGCCCCGGCGTCGCCCACCCGGTAGATCTGAACCATGGACGAGATAGCCACCGCCAGAACGAGAATCGTGGTGAGGATCCGGGTAACGGCGGGGCTTTTCTCGGATCGGCGTTCGATCACCCCCAAGACGACGAGCGCGACCGCGGCCGCCAGCAGCGCGGCGGAGAAGTAGACCATCAGGCTGCCCCGCTCGGCGTGTTCGCGAAGGATCGGGCTGGGATTCGATCTCAAGCCGTAGAGCCATTCACCGGCGTCGATGGTGATGGGCGTCAACACCATGTTGGTAACGGCCAGGATCAGCGTGAGCCACAGCACGTGCCCGCGCCGGGCCGCCGGCCATAACCCGCACACGATTTCCAGCAGGGCGGTCAGCGGCACGAGCACCAGAACCGCGTGCAGCAGTAGGGCGTGAGCGGGCATGCCGTTGATGACGTTCATAGCGTCCTTCGCGTCGGTAGGGCGGCAGCGCCTAGCTGCCGAGCCCCTTCTTGATGGCCGCGTCCTGCTTTTGGCCGACGTCGTTGACAAAGTCCGGTGGGGCCAGCGTGTCGACCGGCCCGTCGAATTGCAGCGTGGCAAACGCCCGGCCCTCGGTGAAAAGCAGGATCACCACACCCTTGGTGCGGTCCGGGTTGTTGCCCATCAGCATCGTTCCACCACTGCCGATGTTCGACGGTTGCGTGGTCGGATCCTTCACCGCACCACCCTGCTGACCCTTCGCGGCGTTGAGCGCATTCGTGGCGGCGTCGGGGTCGTCGTAGACCTGGATGGTCACCTTGATGGCGTGGCTACCGTCGTCGTCTTTGAAGGTCGTCGCCACGCCCGGCTGGCCATTGGGATTGCCGGTCGGCGGTGCGGCCGTGAAGGGGACCGGAGCGTTGATGTCGCTCGCCTGGATGAGGAGATTGGCGTACTGATTGGGCTGCGCGGGCGCCGACGACGCCGGTGCAGAGCCCTGGCCGCTGCTGGCCGATCCCGACTTCGAAGGGGACGGCTGCGGCTTGTTGTGGCCGCAGCCGGCTACCGAGACCGCCAGTGCCGTCGTCGCTGCGATACTCGCGATCACCGGACGTGACATCCTCATCGCATCGAGCCCCCTTCCAGGCTTCCTGGCGACCAAGTCGGTTGTACTTCGATCGCACAGTACATTGCTGCGCGGCAGGGAATGCCGCGCAGCGTCCTGGTGGAGGGGGCCGGGTTTACTCGAGTCGATCGCGCAGGGAACTCAGGGTGTTCGCCAGGATGCGGGATACCTGCATCTGTGACACCCCGATGCGCTCGGCGATCTGGCTCTGTGTCATCGATTCAAAGAACCGCATGCGTAACACCTCGCGTTCACGCTCCGGCAGGGTCGCAACCAACACCCGCAACGCTTCCCGATTGGTGATGTGTTCGATCTGCGGGTCGATGTCGCCGACCGAATCGGCCACCGAGCGCGGTGTCCCCGAACTGTCGGCGCCCAGCGGCGCGTCCAGGGAATCGAGCCGATAGGCATCGCCGGCGACGAGGCATTCGACGATCTCTTCGCGCGGAACCTCGAGCACCCGGGAAAGCTCACCTGCCGTGGGCGCGCGCCCGAGCTGCTGGGACAATTCCGCGGTGGTCCTGCTGATCTGCACGTGCAACTCGCGGAGCCGACGCGGGACACGCATCCCCCAGCTGTAATCGCGGAAGTAACGCCGGACCTCGCCCATCATCGTCGGGACCGCGAACCCGATGAAGCTGGGCCCCTTCGCGGGATCGAAACGGTTGACCGCGTTCATCAGCCCCAGCCGAGCAACCTGAATCAGATCCTCGAGACCTTCGCCGCGGCGGGCGAAGTGGCTGGCCACGTGGTCGGCCAACGGCAGGCACCGGGACACGATGCGTTCGCGCTGGTGAGCGTATTCATGCGACTCGGCGGGCAACTGCTGCAGCACCAAGAACATTTCGACAACGTCGTCGTAAGAATCATCGGATTTGGTGGTGGCTCGCGGCGCTGGGGCCGGTCGGGTTGCAGAAATTACACTGGTCATCGGCTGGCACTCATGTTCACTCGACGAGTCGGGTAAACACTTGCGCGAGAACAAGTTTGCATTGCTGACTCCTAGAGTCGTGTGCAAGTGAGAGGCTGCAGCCTTGCGCAACGTCGCCCCCACTGCATCTCGATCCGCAGGACGGTCGATCGCCGAACGCACACGAGGGAGCGGAAGGTGACTTGGGCTTGTTCGCCGGAGCCATATCATGCTCAGTAGCCGTGCGGCTGACTGGACCGCTTTTAGCTAAACGGCGACGCGTCCAGAACGGACTTATTGAAGACTATACGCCCCGTAGCATCATCCGGCGATCGCTCAGGCTGGTGGATTCCAACGAATTTTTAACAGTTTCCACGGTGTACGAGTGGGGGCTGGCAACCACATTTGGCGGCTCCCGGGCGATGACGCACCGCCGCCCAGCTGCGATGTTATCGGCAGCGCCCGGTCCGCGATCGAAGTGCCCGGGACTCTGGGCAAACAAATTCGGCGGTGCCAAAAGGGGAAGCGCCACGAGGTTGGTGCCGAAGCCGACCGCGGTGGCAGCCAAGCGGGACGTCAGCGGCCACCCCGCTGAACGTGCAGGGGGCGGATGTTGTGCGCCGCTCCGCCGCGGCGCGGGACGGAAAAGCGGGCTTCCGTTCTCATTTCTGATTCGGCTGAGTACTGTTCGCCTAATGTTCGTGAGACCCGTCGAGCGCATATCCGTCAGCAGGCCGCGAGAGCGATTCGCGCGCAAGACATTACGTGTTGCGTGCGATATTCCTCACCGGAGGTTGCGATGAGCCGAAGTGTCCCGGAGGGCCCGATGGCCGGTCGCGGTGTGGCGGTTTCGGGCGGCAGTCGCGGTATCGGACGTGCGGTGGCAGAGGAGCTGGGCGGCCTCGGCGCCGGCGTCGTCGTCAACGGGCGTGACGAACGAGCCGTGCAAGAGACGGTCGCGGCGATCACGTCGGCCGGCGGGCGGGCATGCGCGGTGGTGGGAGCCGCAGACGAAGAGCATGTCGCCCGTTCTCTCATCGACAAATGCCTG
>DASTKA010000762.1:0-2322 GCA_035716165.1 Mycobacterium sp.
TGGACAGCGACGAGTACCGGCTGTTTTAGGGCTCCACCCCTAGACTGACCGCATGCCTCGGCGCCGCACCCCGCCGCGTCGGCAGCGGCCGTTTTCGCCGCCGCCGGCCCTACGGCGAGTGGAGGTCGGCCCGGACGGCCACGAGTACGAAGTCCGTGCGGTCCCGGTGGCACGGGCGGTCAAGACCTATCGATGCCCCGGCTGCGATCACGAAATCCGGTCGGGCTCAGCACATCTGGTGGTGTGGCCGCTCGATTCGAGGCTCAAGGGGGGGCCGGGGCAAGTCGAGGACCGTCGGCATTGGCACACGCCGTGCTGGGCGCACCGCGGTACTCGCGGTCCAACCAGGAAGTGGTCGTGAGGATCGGAGTTAGGCGGCCTGCTCGACGAGCTCGATCAGAACTCCGCCGCCGTCCTTGGGATGGATGAAGTTGATCCGGGAGTTTGCCGTACCGCGGCGGGGCGCGTCGTAGACCAGCCGCACGCCTTGCTCGCGAAGCTGCTCGACCAAGGCGTCGAGGTCGCTGACCCGAACGGCCATCTGCTGGATGCCCGGACCGCGCTTGTCGAGGAACTTGGCGATCGTCGAGGATTCGTCGATCGGGGCCATCAACTGGATCTGCGCGGTGCCCACGGGGGCGTCGCGCACAGCCAGCATGGCTTCGCGGATTCCCTGCTCCTCGTTGACTTCCTCGTGCACCAGGATCATGCCGAGGGTGTCGTGGTACCAGTCGATGGCGGCGTCCAAGTCGGCGACTGCGATGCCGACGTGATCGATCGCCGTCACCAGCGAGGTGGCCAGGATCTGACGGGCGTCAACTTGATCGGTCGTCATCACATAAAGGTAACCTGACGGCAAAGATTGCGCCTCCCCGGGATCTGAAATGGCCACGGGGGGAGCGCCTGATAGGCCTTAGGAGACAGTCATGACGACGTCGGTGATCGTTGCTGGAGCGCGGACACCCATCGGCAAGTTGATGGGTTCGCTGAAGGACTTTTCGGCCAGCGATCTCGGGGCCATCGCGATCGCCGGGGCGCTGGAAAAGGCCAACGTCGCGGCCTCGGCGGTCGACTACGTGATCATGGGCCAGGTGCTGACGGCCGGCGCCGGCCAGATGCCTGCGCGCCAGGCGGCCGTGGCGGCCGGCATCGGCTGGGATGTTCCGGCGCTGACCATCAACAAGATGTGTCTGTCCGGAATCGACTCCATCGCGCTGGCTGACCAGCTCATTCGCGCCGGGGAGTTCGAGGTGGTGGTAGCCGGCGGCCAGGAGTCCATGACCAAGGCGCCGCACCTGCTGATGGACAGCCGCTCGGGCTACAAGTACGGCGACGTGACGGTGCTGGATCACATGGCCTACGACGGCCTGCACGACGTGTTCACCGACCAGCCGATGGGTGCGCTCACCGAGCAGCGCAACGACGTCGACAAGTTCACCCGGCAAGAGCAGGACGAGTTCGCTGCGCGATCCCACCAGAAGGCGGCCGCGGCCTGGAAGGACGGCGTCTTCACCGACGAAGTGGTGCCGGTCAACATCCCACAGCGCAAAGGTGATCCGCTGCAGTTCACCGAGGATGAGGGCATCCGCGCCAACACCACCGCCGAGTCGCTGGCCGGCCTCAAGCCGGCGTTTCGCCGCGATGGCACCATCACCGCCGGCTCGGCCTCCCAGATCTCCGATGGCGCGGCCGCGGTGGTGGTGATGAGTAAGGCCAAGGCGCAGGAGCTGGGGTTGAGCTGGCTGGCTGAGATCGGCGCGCACGGCGTGGTGGCCGGACCGGACTCCACCCTGCAGTCGCAGCCGGCCAACGCGATCAAGAAGGCGATCGGCCGAGAGGGCATCTCCGTCGACCAGCTCGATGTCATCGAGATCAACGAGGCTTTTTCCGCGGTGGCGCTCGCGTCGACCCGCGAACTGGGCGTGAATCCCGATTTGGTCAACGTCAACGGCGGCGCGATCGCCGTCGGCCATCCCATCGGCATGTCGGGAGCGCGGATCACGCTGCACGCCGCCCTGGAATTGTCGCGACGCGGGTCCGGATACGCGGTCGCCGCACTGTGCGGGGCCGGCGGGCAGGGCGACGCCCTGATCCTGCGCGCGGGCTAGCCGGAGACCTGGTTCGCCGACGTTGCTGGCGCGCCACGCCGACGACAAATTGTGATCTTCGTCATATTTGCCGGCGGCAGTGCCCTCCGGGGCGCTTTTGGCCCCGGTGGGTCCGCTCAGTGGCCCCGCCACCGGGTGGAGGGGCAGCCCGCCCGCATGACAAACTTGACTACGTGACGCGTCCGCGACCTCCTATCGGACCCGCGCTGGCTGG
>DASTKA010000763.1:0-2422 GCA_035716165.1 Mycobacterium sp.
CCCAGGCATTCCAGCGCCTCGGCGGCGTGCGGGGTGGAGCGCTTGCACACCCAGTACTTGCTGGCCGCCAGGCCGATGCGGCGCAGCAGCGCCTCCTTCTCGTCACCGCGCACGGCCTTGTCGGTGGCCCCGGCCATCCGCATGGCGACAATGGTGGCCGCCTCGGCCTCGACGGCCAGGTCGGCCAGCACATTGCGCATCAGCGGCTGGTCAATCAGGTAGGCGCCGAAGGCCTTTCGGTGCTGGGCGTGGTAGATCGCGCGAGTCAGGCCGGTGCGCATGCTGGTGGCGCTGCCCAGGGTGCAGTCCAGCCGGGTGAGGTTGACCATCTCGATGATGGTGGGCACGCCGCGCCCTTCCTCCCCCACCAGCCACGCGATCGCGCCGTCGTATTCGACCTCGCTGGACGCGTTGGCGTGGTTGCCGAGCTTGTCCTTGAGCCGCTGCAGGAACATCCGGTTGCGGGTGCCGTCGGGCAGGATTCGGGGCAGCATGAAGCAGGACAGCCCGCCCGGCGCCTGCGCCAGCACCAGGAAGATGTCGCACATCGGCGCCGAGGTGAACCATTTGTGACCGGTCAGGCGATAGGAGCCGTCGGCGTTCGGGGTCGCCTGGGTGGTGCCGGCGCGCACGTCGGAGCCGCCCTGCTTCTCGGTCATCGACATGCCCGCGGTGATGCCGGGCTTGGTGGTGGCCGGCCTGAGCTCGGGGTCGTATTCGCGGCTGGTCAGCAGCGGCTCGTACACCTTGGCCAGGTCGGGGTTGAAGCGCAGGGCGGGGACGACGGCATACGTCATCGAGATCGGGCAGATGTGACCCGGCTCGACCGTCCACACCGAGGTTTTGGCGGCGCGGACGACGTGCGCGCCCGGGCGCTCGTCAGCCCAGGGGGCGGCGTGCATGCCATGGGCGACCGCCGCGCGCATCAGTTCGTGGTAGGCCGGGTCGTATTCGACCTCGTCCACCCGGTGACCGTTGCGGTCGTGGGTGTGCAGGACGGGCCGGTGGCGGTCGGCGAGCTCACCCCACCGCTGGGCCTGGTGGGTGGCCGACAGCGCGCCCACCTCGTTCACCTCGTCCAGGCCCCACTGCCCGCCCTCGCGGATCAGTGCCTCGATGAGCACCGGGGACCCGGCTGGGTTGTGGTTTCCCAGGGGCGGGACCTGGTTGGTGACGACATGCGTATCCGACATGGCATCAATGTTACATTTTCCCGACAGCCGCACAAGAGGTGTAACACAGCTACCGGGGATGGGCCGCGAAGAATTCCCACAACCGCTGGCCGGCGAAGCTCGGCCATTCATGGCCGCCGCCGTCGATGGTGATGAGGACCACGTCGCGGTTGCCGGCGCATCCGGCCGACGACGTGGCCAATGGGCCGTTCGTCACGGTGGCCGGACTGCCACACTGATCAACGTTGCGCCAGAACGCATTCAGGCTGGGCACCGGCGGGCCGTTGATGACGCTGAAACCCTGCCCACCGCCGTAGGGCACGAGCCTATCCGCCGTGCCGTGAATGTGCATGATCGACATCGGGCGCGGGTTGCGGCAGCCGGTCAGTTGCGTGCCGGCCACCGGTCCGATCGCGGCGAAGATATCGGTGGCGCACGCCAGCGTGTACGACATGATGGCGCCGTTACTCATACCGGTGACATAGACCTTGGCGGGATTGGTGGCTACGTTCCTGGCGACATCGGCGACGGCCGCGGTGATGAAGGCGACGTCATCGACACCCTCTCGTCCCGGCCGGCCGCAGCAGCCTTCCCCGTCGACGTTCCAGGCACGGTCGACTCCATCCGGGTAAGCGACGACGAATCGGTCCGCATCGGCCAATTCGTCCCAGCCGTAATCCCTTTCGACTTGCCGTGCGCTCCCGGAGTAGCCGTGCAGGACGACAACGAGCGGCGCCGAAGCCGGTATACCCGCCGGCTCGTAGAGCCGATAGCTGCGATCGCGTCCGCCCACCTTGATGTGGTGCAGGCTGGTGCCGGTGACGAAGCCCGACGGCAGTGCCGGCGCACAGCCGACGACCAGCAGGAGCGCCCCGAAGAACGTCGCGATCCGACCGGGCATGGGCCGTGGCTCAGCCGCTGGTCTTTTCCCGGAGGAAGGCGATGTCGTCCTTGCGGCCCTCGTCCGCGGTCTCGCAGATCACCGGCGCGTCGGCGGCCTCGACCACCGCGACGAGCAGCTCCGGGTCGATCTGGCCGGTGCCGAAATTCGCATGCCGGTCCGCGCCGGAGCCCGCGGCGTCCCTCGAGTCGTTGCAGTGCACCAAGTCGATACGTCCGGTCAGGGCCCTGATCCGGTCGACCGCGTCGATCAGCGCCTCACCGGCGGCCCAGGCGTGACAGGTGTCCAGGCAGAAGCCAATTCCCTTGTCGCCGATGTGATCCCACAGCCTGCCGATGGTGTCGAAATA
>DASTKA010000764.1:0-5029 GCA_035716165.1 Mycobacterium sp.
ACCACCGCCGACGGACGGGTCACCGGCGCAGTCTTAGGCCATGACGGACGTGAGGTCACCGTCACCGCGCGGCGCGGCGTGGTGTTGGCGGCCGGCGGGTTCGATCACAACATGGCCATGCGGCGGAAGTTTCAGTCCGAATCCCTTGGCGAACACCTGAGCCTGGGCGCCGAGACCAACACCGGTGACGCGATCCACGCCGCTCAAGATCTCGGCGCCGCAACCGATCTGATGGACCAGGCATGGTGGTTTCCGGCCGTGGCGCCGCTGCCCGGAGGCGCACCGTCGGTGATGCTGGCCGAACGATCACTGCCTGGTTCGCTGATCATCGACCAGAACGGCACCCGATTCATCAACGAGGCAACCGATTACATGTCCTTCGGACAGTGCCTGCTGGAGCGAGAACACTCGGGCAACCCGGTGGAATCCATGTGGATCGTCTTCGACCAGCAGTACCGCAACAGCTACGTCTTCGGCGGCGCACTGTTTCCGCGCATGCCGATCCCGCAGTCATGGTACGAAGCCGGGATCGCCCATCGCTCGAATAGCCTGACTGAACTTGCCGAGATGATCGGCGTTCCCAGAACACATTTCAGCGCGACCATGACGCGGTTCAACGAGATGTCGCGGACCGGAACCGACGCCGACTTCCACCGCGGTGACAGCGCCTACGACCGCTACTACGGCGACCCCACCATCGGCCCCAACCCCAACCTCCGCGCCCTCGACCGGGGGCCGTTCTATGCGGTGAAGATGGCGCTCAGCGACCTCGGCACCTGCGGCGGTCTGCGCGCCGATGACCGCGCCCGGGTGCTGCGCGAAGATGGCAGTGCGATCGAAGGCCTGTACGCGATCGGCAACACCGCGGCCAACGCGTTCGGGAACACTTATCCGGGCGCTGGTGCGACGATCGCGCAGGGACTGGTGTACGGCTACATCGCCGCACGCGACGCCGCGGCGAGCTGATTACAGGAGCGTGCAGATGACCGTCGTCAACATCAGTGCGCCGAGCTTCACCCCATGACAGCCGAAAGCGAACTCGCGCAGCTGAAGTCGGTCTACGGGCCGCTGACCGATTCGCTGCGCCGACTCATCGACTTGAGCATCCGAAGCGAAGCCGACGCCGCGACGGTCGCCGCGGCTAAGGCCAAGATCGACAGCGCCGCCGACGACCTGAGCGCGTCAGTATCACCGGGATCGTTCGGCGTCCGGCAAGGCCCGGACGGCCAGCCAATGGCGTGGGGCAACGTCCTGATCGGTTTGCGTAATCCCATCGCCCCTCCCCTGGTCGTCCAGCACGGAACCGACGGCCAGGTATGGGCCGACCTCACGCTCGGTGCGCCCTACGAAGGTCCGGCCGGACACGTGCACGGCGGAGTCTGCGCCCTGATCCTCGACCACGTCCTCGCCGCGACCGCCCACAAACCCGCAATGCCCGCCGTCACCGGCACCCTCTGTGTCCGCTTCCTGCGAGGCACGCCGCTTGGTGCCCTACGGGCGGAGGCGAGTATCGATCGGGTAGAAGGTACGAAGACGTTCGCGGTCGGCCACATCGCCGATGCGGCGGGCATTACCGTACGGGCCGAAGGGGTGTTCATCTATCCGCGCGGCGGCACACCGTGAGCTCGGGATCGCAACGGTTCGTGTTCGTACCATGGCGCGGCGCAGTACAGGTCTTCGGTCGGGCTGATGGCGGTGACTGGAATGCCCGCTGCGGCAAGAGAATGCGCTTTGAAGGCACGCGCCGCGCTGCTCAGTTGATGTTGCGATCTGTCGAAACGACCGCGCAGGCCGCGCGGCAGCGTGGCGCCCCACACGGTCACTTCGGTGACACATTCGTCTAATGCTCTGACTACCTCACGGCGAATATTTCCGTTGCTCTCCAGGATGTCGGGTGCGACGGCAATCGCCGCGGGTGTGGGGCCATCGACTGCTGACTCGAATCCCTGTTCAGCGACTAGCGGGGTGACGCCGAGGATCTGCAGCGCCCGTAGATCGCGCGATTCGGCAACAACCACGCTGACGTCCCACCCGGCTCGCATCCTGTCGTACAACCAGCCGCCTGCCGAAGCAATCAGCTCGACCGCGCCATATGTAACGACGCAGAGCCGATAGCGGGTGTGGCTGACCGCGCATCGCCTAACTCGCGGCTCCTGAACGACATTGAAAGGCCCGGCCTGCACCAGGTTTGACGCCTCACTCACCACGGGCTCTGGCTCCTTCGCATCCTTCACGGCACACACCCCGGGCAGACCGGCACATCGACCCGACCGGCCGTGCCGACTACGAGCAACCCTCCCAGTCGAGCCACATGTCGACCACCCGGCGTCCCGCTTGTCGGGAGGAATGCGCTCACTGTCCTCGCGGACAATCTCTCACTGCGCGGCCACGTCCAGAGCCGGTGCCGAGGCACCCTCAAGCCCGCTGCTCAGCAAGGCGTGCGCGCCGGGTTGACCATCCAGGACGCGGCTGACACGTTTGCTGATCCGCCACTGGCCATCGACCCGCCGCAGCTCGAAATGATTTGCCGTGGCGCGCCATACGCGGTAAGCACCGTCATCCCGTAGTAGCACAAGTGATTCGCTGACCGCCACCGCCTTGTCCTCGGCTACTGTCACGACACTCGGCCCGATGAAGTGACAGCATCCGTTGGCCACCAAATCTCGGTGGGATGTCGAACTCACCATCGCGCGGACATCGGCCCGGCTCTGCATGTTCCACGCCTCAACGTCATAGGTACCGTCCTCGGCCCAGAGCGCCGCCGCGGCATCGGCATTCGCTGCATCCACCGCCGGCCCGTACGACGCGATCAATTGGGCAATGTCGTGTTCGTCCTCAAGACGTCGCAGCCGCGCCGCGATGTCCTCGATGGTGGTCATGGCTCAGCTCCTTCCATCATTTTTCGCCAGCTCGTGCAGAGCGGACAATTGTTCGGCGTAGTGGGTCGCCGAATGCGCGCGCACCGAGCATGTCACGGCCGTGGCTCCGACGTCGCAGAGCTTGCGCAGATGGTCGTGCACGCGGCCGGGTTCCTCGGTGGGATCCAGGGCTCCACTAGTGCCGAGCACGATGTCGAATCCCTCTGGAAGCGTAACGCCGGCCAGCATTTCGCGGACCTCGTCGACGCCGAGCCCGAACGGCATCCACCCGTCGGCCAATTCCACCGCCCGTCGTAACGACCGTTTCGTCCTGCCGCCGACCCATATCGGGACGTGCCGCTGAAGCGCATACGGCCGCAACGACATTCCCGAATAGGCAAAGTGCTTGCCGACGTAGGCGGGCTCGCGTCTGGACATTGAACACCGCAGGGCGCGCAGCGCGTCGTCGGCTCGCTCGCCCCGGTCGGCGAATGATGCGCCGAGCAATTCGAATTCGGCCGACAGGGAGCCCACTCCGACTCCGAGTATCAACCGACCGCCGCTGATGCGGTCCAGGGTCCCGTAACTCTTGGCAATCGCGAGCGGGTGATGGTAACCCAGGACGACTACAGACGTCGCCAACCGTATCCTGGTGGTTCGGGCCGCGAGAAAGCCCAACGTCGCCAACGGATCCCAGTACACATCGCCGCGAGTGCCACACTCAGCCGACGGCACCGCGACATGCTCTGAGCAGGTGAGGTAGTCGAACCCGAGCGCGTCGGCGGCGGTGGCGATGCCGACGAGGTCGTCCACGGTCGCCGTGGCTTCCCAGTCGGCGGCGAAACCGGGCACAGCGGTCACGACAGGGGTGGCTAGGCCGAGTCGCATCTATGTCCGACCGATCAGTTCCTGAATGACCTGGTGTGCGCCCAGCACGATCGCCGCGCGATCGGGCCCGCTGCCCTGGTGTATCGCTTCGGCATTGCCGCCGGCGATGAAGACCGGGCCGTTTGCCAGGTTCGCTAATCCTTCGCGTGCGACGTCGGCCGGTTCGGAAACGGTCAGACCCGGCACGTCGAAGTTCAGCCCAACCCTTTCCATGGCCGGGGTGCGGGTCACGCCGAGCACGAGCTCCAGAACGTCGATGCCGTAGTCGCGCAGCTCGATCCACAGGCTCTCGGCGAACAACCGACCGAACGCCTTGACTCCGGTGTACACCGACTGACATACGGATCCGTGCGTCCCTGCCATGGAACCGACCAGCAGGATTCCGCCGCGGCGCCGCGATCGCATACGCCGCCCGAAATAGTGCACCAGGTCCAGCATCCGCATCATGTTGAGGTCGATCACCCGATGGAAATCGGCGAGCTCAGCGTCCAGGAACGGTGCGCTGCATGTGTTGGCGCCGGCGTTGTACACCAGCAGGCCGACGTCCACGTCCGCAACCTCGGCGATGATCCGCGAAGTGGATTCGGGATCAGTCAGATCCAATGCCAACGTCCGGACCTCGGCACCAATCTGCCGGCACTGCCTGGCGGTGCCTTCGAGCGGTCCCGGCTTGCGCGCGATCAGCATGAGGTTGAAGCCGTCACCCGCCAATTGCCGCGCGAACTCGGCGCCGACTCCTTCCGAGCCTCCGGCGATCACCGCCCATGGGCCGTATTTGGAAATTTCAACCATCGTCTGCCTCCTCAATGAGGAGATTCTGGACCAGTCGCCAGGCGACTTGTGGTGGTGCTTCCGGTGGTCGGGAGATCTTCAATTCGATGCAATCGGCGGCCACCCCGGGTGCTGCCGACAAGACTTTTGTCAACTTCGACTAATTGCGGGCCGGAGCCAGTCGCTTCAGCGCCAGCCCGCCTTCGAACGGTCGGTAGCCGAACGCGGCCGGGGCGCGATAGCCGGTGTCCTCGAGCGGCGTGTGCACCTCGTCGACCGTGGGTCCGATCTTGGCGGCGATCGGCGTGAGTGCTTCGAGGTCGAACCGGTACAGCCGACCGGCGTTGCCGCCCAAGATCTTTCGGCAGTCATCTTCCGACCTGTCGTGCAGGGCCCAGCGGATGGCCAGCTTGGAGTGTGGCGTGAAGCCTTCCTCGTGCGGGTAGTCGCTGCCCCACATGATGTGCTCGGGACCCATGAATTCGATCATGCTCGAGTCGAACGGCGCCAAT
>DASTKA010000765.1:0-3760 GCA_035716165.1 Mycobacterium sp.
GGTGACGAAGTAGCCCGAGATGTAGCCCTTGTCGAACCGCATGCCCTCGGTGAGCTCGAGCTGCAGGCCGAAGGTGTTGGACTCCTCGACGGTGATGACGCCCTCGTTGCCGACCTTGTCCATCGCCTCGGCGATCAGGTCGCCGATCGACTGGTCGCCCGCGGAGATGGCCGCGGTGGCAGCGATCTGGTCCTTGGTCTCGACCTCTTTGGCCGACTTGAGCAGGGTCTCGGTGACCTTCTCGACGGCCTTCTCGATGCCGCGCTTCAGACCCAGCGGGTTGGCGCCGGCCGCGACGTTGCGCAGGCCCTCGCGGACCAACGCCTGGGCCAGAACCGTGGCCGTCGTCGTGCCGTCACCGGCAACGTCGTCGGTCTTCTTGGCGACTTCCTTGACCAGCTCGGCGCCGATCTTCTCGTAGGGGTCCTCCAGCTCGATCTCCTTGGCGATGGACACACCATCGTTGGTGATCGTGGGGGCACCCCACTTCTTCTCCAGGACGACGTTGCGGCCCTTGGGACCCAACGTCACCTTTACCGCGTCGGCGAGGGCGTTCAGCCCCCGCTCGAGGCCGCGACGGGCCTCCTCGTCGTACGCAATTGTCTTGGCCATTGCGAAGTGATTCCTCCGAATATATGGGGTGACACTCAGGGCGACCGCTTGTCGGGTCGCCCCATCAAACGCTGTGGCCGGGTGCAGTGCCCGCGACGGACGGCTTCGGGTGGCTCCGCTGGCGCGGCCCTGGCCTCACCGTCCCGACCTAGCACTCGCCGGTCGCGAGTGCCAACGTCATTCTTAGCACTCGCCCATGTCGAGTGCAAGGAGAGGTCAGTGCTATCTCCCAGCGCGTAAACCGTCGACGACGACGTCGGTCACCCGCTCGGCCAGCGCGGAGTTGTATGCCTCCATCGCCTGGCATCCGACCATGATGGCCTTCACTTCCCCCACTCCGATGTCGGGGCGCGCGGTGCCCGCTCGCTGGGCGGCCCGCAAGAGCTCGTCGAGCATGGCCAGGAACCCGTCCTCGGCGTCGGGGGCGGCGGTGGCGATGTCGATGCCCAGCCCGGCCAGCGCGTCGGCCAGGCCGCGGTCCGTCGCACCCCAGTGCAGCACCATCGACCGCAGGAAGGTGAAGAGGGCTTCGCCGGACCCCTCGGATGACAGCAGGGCGCGCCCATCGTCGACCAGCCGCTGCATGCGGTCCTCGATGACCGCCTGAAACAGCGCTTCCTTGGTCGGGAAGTGCCGGTAGACGGTGCCGGCCCCGACGCCGGCCCGCCGCGCGATCTCGTCGATGGGCACCGAGAGGCCCTCGGCCGCGAAGCTGTCGTAGGCGACTTCCAGCACGCGCGCGCGATTGCGCGCCGCATCGGCGCGCAGCCGGCGTTCGGGTTGTGCCATCTGTTCACCACTCATCGGGTTGACAAAACGGGGCGTACGTTCCGTATAGTCTCTACCAACCGGAGCGCTCGCCCCGTTTACTCTACAAGCCCGAGGAGCCTCTCATGGCCAAGTGGACCACCGCGGACATTCCCGATCAGACCGGACGGGTCGCCGTCATCACCGGGGCCAACACCGGCCTGGGTTACGAGACGGCCCTGGCGCTGGCCGACCACGGCGCCCACGTCGTGCTGGCGGTGCGCAACCTGGACAAGGGCAAGGACGCGGCGGCCCGCATCACCGCCCACAGCCCCCATGCCGATGTCGCCCTGCAGGAACTCGACCTGACGTCGCTGGAGTCCACCCGCGCGGCCGCCGAGCAACTGCGCGCCGACCACGACCGCATCGACCTGCTGATCAACAACGCCGGTGTGATGTACACGCCGAAAGGCACCACGAAGGACGGCTTCGAGCTGCAGTTCGGCACCAACCACCTCGGCCACTTCGCCTTCACCGGCCTCCTGCTGGACCGGCTGCTGCCCGTCGCCGGCTCGCGGATCGTCACGGTCAGCAGCGTCGGCCACCGCATCCTCGCCGACATCCACTTCGATGACCTGCAGTGGGAGCGCCGCTACAACAGGGTCGCCGCCTACGGGCAGGCCAAGCTCGCCAACCTGCTGTTCACCTATGAACTGCAACGACGGCTCGCCCCGCATGGCACGACGATCGCCGCGGCCGCGCACCCCGGCATGTCCGACACCGAGTTGATGCGCAACATGCCCGGTCCGCTGATCGTCGCCTTCGAGCGGATCGCACCGCTCGTCGCCCAGAACCCGGCCATGGGCGCTTTGCCGACCCTGCGCGCGGCGACCGACCCGGCGGTGCTCGGCGGGCAGTACTACGGGCCCGACGGCCCGGGCCAGACGCGCGGCTATCCGAAGGTCGTGGGCTCCAGCAAGAAGTCGCACGACGTCGACCGGCAGCGCCGGCTGTGGACGATCTCCGAGGAGCTCACCGGCGTGGTCTATCCCCTCGACTAGCCCGATGGTGCCGACCCGCTGCGCCCGGCGCATGCGCCGCGCTTGCGATCGGCACTAGCCGGATGGCGCCGACCCGCTGCGCCCGGCGCATGCGCCGCGCTTGCGATCGGCACTAGCCAGCCACGTCGAGCAGCTGCTCGTAGAAACCGCCGAAGCCGCGCGCGCGATCGACGAGGTGGATCTCGAGGATCCAGTGGCAGATGCGCCCCCGCGGATCGGTACGGCGCATCGGCTTGGTCGACCCGGGCATGATGATCCACTCGACGCCGGGGCCGGCAATCTTCTTGTGCGGGAACTCGCCGATCAGATGGCCCGCGATCGGACTGCCCCACTCGAAACCCTCGGCACGGGCCACCCCGACGACGTGGTCGAACAGCTCGGCGCCGGTGATGTCGGGATGGGTGGCGAAGTGGTCGCGGCCCGCGTCCCACACGCGCGGCAGGGCGTCGCGAACGGCCGTCTTGTGTGGGTCGTCGCCGAGCACGAACGTCCGCCCGAAATCGGCCTCCCACTCCTCGAAGATCGGGCCCAGGTCGAGGAAGACGATGTCGTCGTCGACGATCACGCGATCCGGCGGGTGCTCGTGAAACGGCTGCAGCGTGTTCTCTCCGGCTCGCACGATCCGCCGGTGCCAGTGCCGGGTCACGCCGAACATCTCCCCGGCGAGGTCGTGAATCTCGTCGGAGAGTTCCTTCTCTGCCAGCCCGGGACGAATCATGGCCCGCCGCTCGATCTCGTCGAACAGTTGCGCGGCCTTGTCTTCGGCGTCCAGCAGCCGTTGCACGCGAACGTCTTCGGCGGTCGATCGATCCACACCGGCGATGTTATGCGCACACTGGAACCATGTCCCTTGTCGTGCCGCCGTACCCGCCAGCCCGATACACCAAAGACGAACCGGAGATCAGCGCCTGGCTCAAGCGGGCCGACCAGCCGCCCGACTATGAGACGTCCGGGGTGAAGTACCACTACCTGGCCAACCAAGAGGACACCGCCGGCGATTACGGGCTCTACCGGGTCGACATCGCCCCGGCCGGCGGCGGCCCCCCGGCGCATTTCCACCGCGCCATGTCCGAGGCGTTCTTCGTCTTGTCCGGGACGATGAAGCTCTACGACGGCACCGAGTGGACCGACGGCCAGCAGGGCGACTTCCTCTACGTGCCGCCGGGCGGCGTCCACGGCTTTCGCAACGAGGCGGACGAACCGGCATCGATTCTGATGCTGTTCGCTCCCGGCGCACCGCGCGAGGCCTACTTCGAAGGCCTAGGGGCCCTGGCCGATATGAGCGACGACGAGCGCCGGGAATGGTTCATCCGCCACGATAATTTCTGGGTGCAGTAAAC
>DASTKA010000766.1:0-3577 GCA_035716165.1 Mycobacterium sp.
CGGCGGGTGGTCGGTGTCCCAGCACTGGTTCCAGTACTTGTTCTCACCCCACGCCGGATTCCACGGCTGGTTCGGGCACCAATAGACTTGCGGCGCCGGAGCCGGCTGGGCGTGCGCCGTACCGGCGGCCAGCGCGAATCCCGCCGTGGCGAGTCCGCTGCACAGCAGGGCGCGGGCGACAATTCGGGTGAGGACGTGGTGAATGTGCACGCTGCATTCCTTTTCAGATGCGCCAGGTCGGCTGGCGTCGTCACAGCAAGTTCACCCGGGCGCCGCGCTACCGATCCCAACCTGCCGCGCGTGCCGAACGCCTACCTGCGTTGCGCTGCGGCCAAGCGCTGGGCGAATTCCGGCGATTGGATGGAATGGGACTGCGGCCCGAGCTCGGCGCGCATGGCGAGCTGGTGTTGCTCGTTGTCCAGCGACCCCGGGCTGATGGTGGCGCGCATGGTGGCCTTGGTTGCCAGCACCACTTCGCGCGGGGCCGCCGCTGGGCCGGCCGCCAGCTCGAGCGCCGCGGCTACCGGATCGTCGGCGACGCTCAGCGCCAAGCCGTGCCGCACGGCGGCGTCGGCGTCGAAGCGCATACCGAACAGCAGGGCCGCCCGGGCGGTCTGCGGACCGACCGCCCGCTGCAACATCCACGTCGCACCCCCGCCGGGGTGGAGCCCCAGCTTCTGGAATCGGGCGTCAAACATGGCCGCGGGTCCGGCGATGCGCACGTCGGCCGCCAGCGCCAGATTCAGGCCCGCGCCCACCGCCGCGCCGTTGACCGCCGCAATGGTGGGTAACCGGCAACTGCCCACGGCCATGAAGCCGTCGTAAAGCTGCTGCAGGCCCGCCTCGGCCGCTCCGCCACCCGCGGCGCCCAGGGCACTCAGGTCGGCGCCCGCGCAGAACGCCTTGCCGGCCCCGGTGACCACGACGGCATGCACCTCCGGATCGGCTTCGGCACGGTTCACGGCCTCGCGCAGGAGACCCGACGACTCCGCGGTTATCGCGTTGCGCCGATCGGGATCGTTGACGGTGATGACCGCGACGCGGTTGCGGACGTCGAACAGGATGAGTTCGGACTGGGCCATAGGGCACCTCCGGCTTCGGGTATTGGCTGCGGATCGCCGGGGCACACCGGTTCATCGGTGGGAGCGTCGCGGGCGAGGTAAGACTACTTCGCGGTTTCCGTGCGGGGCTGCACGGTTGGAGCCTGCTTGGAGCAGACCAGCAGGAAGGGCGGCGGTCAAACAGGCCGGCCCCTCCGCAACTTGTTCACCGGCCAGAATCCTGCGTCGGCGGCGCCGTTCGCGCGCGAGTTCATGAAGGAACCGAGTTAGGCGGCGTCAGAGATGGCCTGCCACGAAAGCGGCGGCCTGGCTGGGCATCCCGGACTGCTGGTAGGACAGGTGTGCCGCCGAGAACATCTCGTCGTGCGACGGCAGCGCCAGGGGGCCGCCCGGAGTGCAAATCGGATCGCCGGGCGCACACAGGTCGATGGCCTTGGCCCCATACCAAGGGCTGACGACGCTGACCGGCGACCCCAGATACCTCGTCGACGGATTACCGAAGAGGGCGAGCGCGGCAACGTGATCCGCCTCGTCCGCCGTCAATATCTCAGGGGTCAAGCCCAGGATCGGTGCTTGGGCGATGGTGATCAGATCGATCACCGCCGCGCCCTGGGAGTATCCGCCGAGCACCAATTTTGTGTTGGGGCAGTTCGCCACCATGGACTGAACGTGAGCGTGCGCGTCGTTGGCGCCGGCCGATGCCGACGGGGCGAAATCCTCGCTGGCGGGGTAGTTGACCGCATACACCCCGAGGGAGCGACCCCCGATCCGGGAATGCAACGAATCGATGAATGCCTGGCCGACACCACCAACACCGGGCGGTTCGGTGGTAGCGCGAGCGAAAGTCACCTCGACGTCGGGGCAGGGCGCGGCGGACGCGGAGATGGGCGGGAACAGCAGCGACCAACTGGTCGTCACCACCGCGGCACCCAGCAAACGCGCTAAACGGTATGCGTTCACGCTCCAGATGCTAATTGACGAACTGTCGATAAGGAGCCGTTCGGGGACGCACAGGCGAGCTGATCAACCCGGGCAGTGCCCCTGTTCAGAGTCGGTTGATGGTTGACGTTTGTGTTTCGGTTGATCCTTGACACTCGGTGTTGTGTTTTAGGTGCCTGCGCTGGTGTGCATGGCCCGTTTGATTCGTACCTCACCCGGGGTCCGGCGGGCTGCGGTTTTGACGAGGTTGTCGCCGATCCAGAACCGCAGCAGCTCACCATCGACGTGGACATCGCAGCGTTGTCCGGCGTAGTAGCGACCGATGCTGACTTGCTGCCACGACACGCACACCACGCCGTTCGTGGTGACCCGACGGCTGACCCAGTCGTCACCGCCGCGGTCGGGGCTGGGGCAGGCCGCCGTGATGGAGCCGGCCGCGACGGTGGTGCCCGCGGCGAATCGCTGGGCTGGTGTGGCCATCTTCAGCGATTGATGCGGCCGGTTGGTGTTGTAGTCGTCGACCCACTCATCGAGAGCCTGCTGAGCCGTCTTCAGATTGGTGAAAGGCGTTCGGTTACTAAGAAACTCGGCGCGAAGGCTGCGGTGGAACCGCTCGATCTTGCCGGTTGTCGTCGGGCTTCTGGGTTGAGTCAACAAATGCTCGATGCCGTGTTGGCGACAGATCGCCTCAAAGAGCACTTCGGTGGGCGGATGGTTAAACCGCCCCGTGAACACCTTGCCGTTATCGGTCAAAATCTGCTCGGGCACCCCGTAGGCAGCCAGGGCGCCACGCAGCCCGTCGCAGACCGCCCGGGTGCGCTCGCGGGCCATCAACCGCGCACAGACACACATCCTCGAATGATCATCAATGCCGGTCAACGCTTTGGCGCTAGTTCCATCGGCCAGCGGAAACCCGCCCACAACATCCATCTGCCACAACTCCATCGGGGCGCCACGCTCCCAGCGTTTCCACTTGCGCGAGCGTCGATCTCGCAGACTCGGATCGATCATGCCCGCCCGCACCAAGGCCCGATAGGCCGCCGACTCCGACGGCACCGGCCGCACCCCGCGCTTCGCCAGCTCGAATACCAGCCGTCGAGCTCCCCAATACGGACGCGAGCGCCGCAGCTCCAACACCACCGCCTCCACCGCGGCCGGCATCTGATGCGGACACGACACCGGACGATGCGACCGGTCCACCAACCCGTCGAGGCCCTCGGCCTCATAGCGCGCTAACCAGGCGTGCAGCGTCTGGCGCGATACTCCCAGCTTCTCGGCGACCTGCGAAATCGACAACCCGTCGCTGATCACCGCCAATACGGCCTGATACCTCTGCTCGGCCACGGTTAACTCCCTCATCTAGGGGAGTGTCAAGGATCAGCCGAAGTAACTGTCAAGCATCAGCCGAAACACTGTCAGGCATCACCCGAAGCCGAAATGTCAAGCATCAGCCGACGTCATACAGGTCAGGTGGTGCCCCCGGCAGGATTCGAAACTGCGAAGCCGATAGCCGTATGATCAGCAAAAATTGCCTTCTAACTGGTCATTCAGCCTTGGCGTAGTCTGGACTCGTTGGA
>DASTKA010000767.1:0-6060 GCA_035716165.1 Mycobacterium sp.
CGCAGCAGGTCGAGTGTGTCGGCGTCCACGTGGGCCCCGCTGAGCAGCAGGTAGCGGATCTTCTCGTTGACCAGGTCGACCACCCGGTCGTCGCGGGCGATCGCCTCCAGGAGCGGCGGGGTGGTGTGCAGATTCGCGACGGTCTGTGTCTGCAACACGAAGACGGCCTGCTCGACGACATGGTCGACATAGGCCGCCAGCTCGGGGCGGGCGGCGCGGGCGGCAATCTTTTTGACCCAGCGGGGATCGATGTCGATCGTGTGAAAGACGGCGCCGAGGCGCTGCGACACCAACCGCGAGAAGTAGCCGACGCCGTGCGGCCCGCTCGGCATCAGGCATAGAAAACCTTGGCCCCGTTGAAAGCCGCCCGCGGCGAAGTCCTCGGTTTGCCATTCGACAACCTGCGCGATCCAATCCGGCAGTTGCACCGTGCGTTTCGGGGCGCCGGTGGTGCCGCCGGACTCGAAGATCTGCGGCACCGGTGGCGTAACCCCGTAGCCGCGCGGAATGAGATCCTGCACGGGGACACTGCGCAATTCATTGACCAGGTTGGGAAACAACCGCAGGTCGGCGAAGGTGTTGACGTCGGTCAACGGGTCGAAGCCCAAGCTGGGGGCGGTCCGCAGCCAGAACGGCGAACCGGTGTCGTCGCCGAAATGCCAGGCGATCGCCGCGCGCAAATACGCCTCGGCATCCGCCACCGGTGCCGCCCGCGGGACATCGAGCAACGAGAAATCGACTTCGTCCATGTCTTCGATCCTGTCCCATCGTGGACCGTCACGCCAAGGACGCGGGGCCGCCCGTGCCGGCCCGCGCATCGCTGTATCACGTTATTTCACAAAAAGTTTCAGGCCCGTGCACGCGATGTTCAGCGTGACGCCAGTTCACGGAAGTAGTCGCGCAGCGTCCGGGGCTCGCGAACCGACCGTTGCCTAACTGCCGAACATGGCGGTGATCGTCTCGTTGAAGCGGGGATAGATGTCGTCGTAGGTGCCGTCCCGCTCGGCGAAGCGGAACATCTTCGCCCGCTCCACCACTATCTCCTTGGCCTGCGGCTGCGTCTGCAACAGCGTCATCGTCTCGGCGATGTACTCGTCGAGCGGCATGGCCCGGGGATCGAAGCCCCGCTCGCCCTGCAGCGCGGTCTGCACGTGTGGCGGGATGATCTCGATCACCTGCACCGACGTCTTGCGCAGCTGGAAGCGCAGGGATTCGGTGTAGGAGTGCAGCGCCGCCTTGGAGGCGCAGTAGGTCGGGGTGAGCGCGCTGGGCATGAAGGCCAGACCGGACGTGACGTTGAGGATCGTGGCATGCGGCTTGCGCAGCAGCGCCGGCAGCAGGGCCGAGGTCAGCCGGATGGGGCCCAGCAGGTTGATGGCAACCGACTGCTCGGCCAGGCCGACATTGCTGCCGGTGAGGTCCTCGACTCGCTGAATGCCGGCGTTGTTGACCACCACGTTGAGATCCGGGTAGTGGTCGGTCACATGGGTCGCGAACCGTCGGATGTCGGCGGGGTCACCCTGATCGAGCGACAGGGTTTGAATGCCGGGGTTGGCCTCGGCGACGGCCCGCAATTGGTCACTGCGCCGGGCGGCGATGATCACCTGGTTGCCCAACCGGTGGAAAGATTCGGCCAGACCGCGGCCGATTCCGCTGCCGCCACCGGTGACCAGAACAGTATTGCCCGTCATCTGCATCGCGGTTCTCCTTCGGTCGCCCTGTCATCGGCTCGATCGGCCGGCCCGCTCGGCCGACGTAGCCGAATGCCCCAATGCGGAGCCGGCTAACCACGATGCCTTATCCGCGGGGGCGGTGTCACGGTCGGCTCCGCGACGACGACGAGCCGGCGCAGACCCGGGTTACACGGCCGGGCCGGTTGTGCAGCCGGCGCGGGTCGACGCCCGCGCGCTCCCAGGCCGCGGCAGCCCAGCTCGTGTAGAGCACCGGGACGGGCAGCCGGTTGAGAAGCGGGTTGAGCGCCCGGACGGCGGCGGCGAAGCGCTGAAAGCGCTTTTCCTTCTTGGCATCCCAGTGCAGCTGGCACACCTCGCGCATCTGCGGTGGCAGCGTCCCGACGACGACCAGCCGGGTGTAGGCGTTCAGAGGGGCCGAGAGGGCTTTCCAGAGCGGCTTGGGGATGCGGCGCGGGCCCGGTATGCCCTTGCGGATGTAGCCGGTGCCGTACAGCACGGTCTTGTGCGGGACGAACCGGTCGAGCATCTCGTCCCAGTAGGCCAGGAAGTCGTCATAGGTCTGCGGTTGTCCGCGATCGCTGACGCCGTAGAGGCTGTACCAGAGCTTGCCCTCGTTGAAGATCTGTTCCTTCTCGGCATGGCTGAGCCGGCGGATGAACGTGTCGGTGTTGTAGATGACCTGGTCGACGAAGCTGGCGTGCGCCCAGTAGAACAGCTCCGGATTCAGCGCGTGGTATCTCGAGCCGTCGCTGACGGTGCCCTTGATCGTCTTGTGAAAGTCCCGCACCTTGCGGCCCCATTCGTGGGGTTCGTCGGAGTAGACGGTGTTCATCAGGGGCGGCGCGGTCCGCTTGGCCCTGCCCAGCGTGTCGCTGAAGATGACGGAGTGGTCCAGTACGCCCTGGGCAAGTTGCTCGATGCAGTTCTCCACCCCGGCGGTGCGCTGAAATCCGAAGAGCTGAGTCCGGTTGTCCCCGTAGAACTTCCAGATCAACGAGTCCGGCCCCAGCCGCGGGGAGGCGTCAGCGATCTCGTCGTCGACGGGCATGGGCATCGCCTCGCGAACGCCGGTGTCGAAGCGCGAGCCGGCACTCGGCAGCGCGAACTCGTCATTCTGGGCGGTCATGCCACCTCCTTGCCCTACCCACGCTAAGCGCGGCGGCGTGTTGTGAATCATTGACACAAAGACGTATCTTTGTTTCACAGCCTAGCAAGTGTTCGATGCGGTGCACATTCCGGGCGATCCGGAGGCCCGACAGTCGCCGACGAGCACCGCCGAGGAGTCGACACCATGCCGCCAAGCACGCGAGCCGAGCCGGAGACTGCCATTGCCGAGGCGCTGACCGACCTCGATCGCACCATCTTGGACACCGCGCGAACCGTGTTCGAGACCTACGGCGTGCGTCGCGCGAATATCGACGACGTCGCCGCCCGGGCCGGGGTCAGCCGCAGCACGGTCTACCGCCGCTTTCCGACCAAGGAGAAGCTCTTCGCCCAGGTGGTGCGCCGCGAGGCCGGCCGGTTCTTCGCCGCCCTGGACCAGGCGACGACGGGTTGCGAGCCGCAGCAGGCGGTGATCGAGGCGTTCGCTCTGGGGGTCCGCCTGGTGCAGGACTCACCGCTGTATTCGCGGCTCGCCGAGAGCGAACCCGAGCTGTTCGGCATGTTCTCCCGGTCCCACGCCTTCCCGATCGGCCAGTTCGCCGACGGGATCGCCCACACCCTGCGGCGGTGCGGCGCCGACCTGGCCGACTCCGACCTGAACAACGTCGCCGACATCCTGCTTCGCGTCGCGCTGGGCATCATCGTCTTTCCCACCGACCGGCTCGACACCTCGGATCCGGCGGCGGTCCGCGAGTACGCCGCGCGCTATCTGGTTCCGATCATCAGCCGCGAGCGAGCCCGCTGAGAGCCCTTACATTGTCGGCACGCTGAACTAGCCTTGAGCCGTGGCTGGGAGTTCTGCGGCTCCGCGGACCCGGTATGCCAGTTGCGGCGAGATCGACATCGCCTATCAGGTCTTCGGCGATGGCCCGATGGACCTGCTCATACTGCCGGGCCCGCTGATCCCGATCGACTGCGTCGACCTCGAGCCCTCGATGTACCGCTTTCATCGCCGGCTCGCGTCGTTCTCCCGGGTGATCCGCTTCGATCAGCGCGGGATCGGCCTGTCGTCGCGGGTTCCCTCGCTGGACATGCTGGGCCCGGAATCGTGGGCCCAGGATGCGCTCGCGGTCATGGACGCGGTCGGCTGCGAGCGAGCCACGATCTTCGCCCCGGGTTTCACGTCGCTGGCCGGTCTGGTTCTCGCCGCCGACCACTCCGATCGGGTGAACAGCCTTGTCATCGCCAACGGCGCGGCGCGCACGCTGCGGGGCCCCGACTACCCCATCGGCGCCGACCTCGACGCCGCCGATCGATTCACGTCGATCGGGATGGAGCCGGACGCCGTCGATCAGGGTTTCGACATGCTCGGCATCATCGCGCCCTCCATGGCGGATGACGCCGCGTTCCGCTCGTGGTGGGACATGGCCGGCAACCGGGCCGCGTCACCCAGCATGGCCCGTGCGTTCATCAACAAGGTCAGGGAGGGCGATGTCCGCGATTGGTTGCCTCGCGTCGCGGTGCCGACGCTGATCCTGCATCGCGACAGCCCCGGCTTCAGTCCCGTCGAGCACGCGCACTACCTCGCCGAGCGCATCGCCGGATCGCACCTCGTCGAACTGCCCGGCCAGGACGTCCTGTACTGGGTCGGCGACACCGGCCCCATGCTCGACGAGATCGAAGAGTTCATCACCGGGGTGCGCGGCGGCTCCGACGCCGAGCGGCTGCTCACCACCATCATGTTCACCGACATCGTCGGCTCCACCGAACGTGCCGCCGTCCTGGGTGACCACCGGTGGCGCGACCTGCTGGACAACCACGACAGGATCGTGCGTCACGAGTTGCAGCGCTTCGGCGGTCGCGAAGTCAACACGGCCGGAGACGGATTCGTGGCGACGTTCAGCAGCCCGAGCGCGGCGATCGCCTGTGCCGATGCCCTCGTGGACGCCGTTCATGTTCTGGGCATCGAGGTGCGCGTCGGCATTCACGCGGGCGAAGTCGAGATGCGCGGCGCGGACGTCGCGGGCATGGCCGTCCACATCGCCGCGCGGGTGGGGGCGCTCGCGGGCCCCAGCGAGGTGCTGGTGTCCTCCACGCTGCGTGACATCGTGACCGGGTCGCGGCACAGGTTCGGCGACCGCGGCGAGACGGCGCTCAAGGGCGTGCCCGGTTACTGGCGGCTGTACGCCCTGGTCCGCGAGCACGCCGCCGTCCGGCAATAACCACGCCGACGAATCGCAGCGGTCGAAGTGCGGAAGCCCGCGGCGTAGGCTGCGGACGGGGATTCACCGGAGCCGAGGCGTCCCGCCTGTCCGTTCGATTTGTGGCTCCTGGCTTGGCATTTGATCGAAGGAGTACGCATGACCGACGTGCACACATCGCTGCCTCCCGCGCTGCGGCGCGCGCTGGACCTGCTCATCGATCCGCCCGCCGATCCCGACGTGAGCCGCGGTTATCTCGACCTGCTGGGCACCGACTCGGCCGAGGACGGCGTCGTCGAAAAGAACACCGGCCCCATCCAGGCGGCGTGGGCCTCACCGATCGGGTCGCTGCTCTACGACAACGCCCAGGCGCTTTCGCGACGCTGGATCAGCGCATGGCAACTGCCGCTCGAGTGGTTGGACGTCCCGCAGGGCGGCATCGCGCTGGACGTCGGATCGGGACCGGGCAACGTCACCGCCTCGCTGGCGCGTGCCGCCGGTCCGCAGGGGCTGGCCCTCGGTGTCGACATCTCCGAGCCCATGCTGGCCCGCGCCGTCCGCAATGAGGCGGGTCCACAGGTCGGCTTCATCAAGGCCGACGCGCAGCGACTTCCGTTGCGCGACGGCACGATTGATGTCGCGGTGTCGACCGCTGTGCTGCAGTTGGTCCCCCATCCGGCGGACGCCCTCGCTGAGATCGCGCGCGTGCTGCGGCCCGGTGGCAGGCTGGCCATCATGGTCCCGACCGCCGGACGGCTGGCCCGCTACTGGCGAATGCTGCCGAACGTCGGGGCGCACGCCTTCGATGATGACGAGATCGCGGATGTCTTGGAGGACAACGGCTTCGCCAGCGTGCGGGTGAAGAACCTCGGGACCCTGCAGTGGGTGCGCGGCAAGAAGGGCTGACTCGTCACGGTCTGCGGCGACGGGGCGCGGGAAGTTTATTCCGGCGATTGCGCCAGTGTGGCCAGCCGGTCCATCGACTCGCGCAGCATGTCGGCCGTCGTCGCACGGGCGCGCTCGAGGCGGGTGGCGTCGGTCAGCGCCGTCCAGTCGTAGGT
>DASTKA010000768.1:0-4661 GCA_035716165.1 Mycobacterium sp.
CCGAAGACGACGAGGCAGCCCTCGTCGACCAGTTCGCCATACGCATCGATCACCGCCTTGACCGAACCCTTGGGCAGGCCCTCCACCTCGCGATAGATCATCTGCACGGGCCGGTCCATCAGGCCCTGGGCGACCGCCTCCTCGAAGATCAGGTCGAAGGTTTGGGTGAAGGAGGCGAACAGCTCCTCGGGGAATCCCGGGGGGAGCGTGAAGTCCATCAGGTAGCCGACCTTGATCGGTTCTGCGCTGCTTTCGTAGGACATCTGACCTCCCGGGCAACGGGCTCACGCGCGCGATCGTAAACCTAATATTTGTTCTGACCCTAGCGGGGCGGGTATGCAGCGTCAATCATCGGACCGGCCGGACCCGTCCGGCGCCAGGTAAATGTCGATCATTTCGACCAGCGCCTTGCCCACCGCCACATCGTCGGTCAGCGGTCCGGCGATCGCGGCGCGGGCCGCCTCGCGCATGCTCAGGCCCTCGGCGACCAGCCTGCCCGCGGCGATCAGCACCCGCGTCGACGCGACCTCACGCAGCCCGCCGGTTTCCAGCCGGCGGATGGCCTGCCCGAAACGGACCAGTTCCGACGCGGTGGACCCGTCCACGCCCGCCTCGTGCGCGACGATGCCCTCTTCGATATCGGCTGCGGGGAAATCGAATTCGATGGCGACCATCCGCTGCCGTGTCGAATCCTTCAGGTCCTTCAGCACGCTCTGATAGCCGGGGTTGTAAGAGACGACCAGGCAGAATCCCGGCGCCGCGTCCAGCGTGACGCCCAGTCGCTCGATCGGCAGCTGTCGTCGATAGTCGGAAAGCGGATGCAGCACCACGGTGGTGTCCTGCCGGGCCTCCACCACTTCGTCGAGGTAGCAGATCGCTCCCTCGCGCACCGCATGGGTCAGCGGGCCGTCCACCCACACGGTCTCGTCGCCGCGCAGCAGATACCGGCCGACCAGATCCGCGGTGGTGAGGTCGTCATGACAGGCGACGGTGATCAGCGGCCGGCCCAGGTCGTACGCCATCGCCTCGACGAATCGGGTCTTGCCGCACCCGGTCGGGCCCTTCAGGACCAGCGACAGGCCCTGGCGGTAGGCCGCCTTGAAAACGGCCTCTTCGCTACCGACCGCTTAATAGTAGGGCCGCACTGCTTCCTTTCCGTCCGCGGCGGACCGACCGCCGTTGACGTAAGCGAGCCCGGACTCGTTGGCCATAGCTTCCCTTCCGCTACTCCCGGCGATTGGAGCCTAGCCGGAACAGATGTTTGTTTCAAGTGCCCTGCCGCGCCGTGGCTGGGCCTTGTCACGCCAACTGTGTTCTGGCACTTGGCATCACCGACACCCGGCGGCGAACCTCCGCCGAACGCAGCGCGGAGCGGAACAGCGGTCCGATGACCCCGGCGAGCTGATCGGGGCGCGCGATGGTCGCGTGCGCGGTGTTGCCGAACACCCGGCGCAGCGATTGCACGTCGGTTCCGGCGCCGATCGTCAGGCAGACGCAGCCGGTCCCCCGGCGACGGGCCTCGGTGAGCGCGCGGCGCGCGTCCGCGGCACCGTAAGGCCGCTCATATCCGTGGTCGTAGGCCAATCCGTCGGAGAGCACCACCAGCAGCCGCCGCGACGTGCCGCCGCGCGCCTCCAGGGTCGCCGCACCGTGGCGGATCGCCGCGCCCAGGCGTGAATACGCGCCGGGCTCCAGGCTGTTGAGCCGCCTGATGACCTGCGCGTTCAGCTGGTCGTCGAACCGCTTGACGGGCACCATGCTCACCGCGCGCCGGCCCTGCGAGTAATAGGCGTACAGCGCGACGCGGTCACCGAGATCGTGCAACGCCACGGTCAGGTTGGCGACCGCCGCACGCTGTTGTTCGTGCACCGTGCGCCCGACCGTTCCGGGTTCGGCCGCCGAGCCCGACACGTCCAGCAGGAGCAGCACCGACAGGTCGCGTCGGCGCCGCAGGCTGTCCAGGTACACGGCCTCGTCGGGCACCGATCCGGCCCGCACTTCGACCCGGGCTTCCACGGCGGCATCGATGTCGATGTCGTCGCCCTGCGCCTGCCGGTGGCGACGGTGCAGGCCCATGCCGAGTCGCGACAGCGGCCGCCGCACGGCAATGGCGTCGTCGATGGCCTGGGTCGCCGATGTCTTGGTCTGCGGCTCGACCTCACGCACCGTGCACCACGCCGGACGGTAGCTCTTGCGCGCGACGTCCCATTCCGGATACCGCACGCCGTCCGCGGCTTTTTGCCCCTCGTGGTCGGCGTCCGCGTCGTCGTCACCGGAGGTCGACGCCAGCGAGGCGACGGCGTAGACCCCGCGTTTGCCAGAGTTCGTGCGGTGGGTCGGGGTGTCCGCGCCGGGCGGGCCGGCGCCACTTCCGGTCTTGCGCGCTGACGAGAGCATCTTCTTCAGCCACTTGCCGATGAATCCGCCCCCGCCAACCGGGCTGGTGAACAGGTCCGGGTCATCGGAGTCGTCCACCTCGCCGTCGTCGAGCTCTTCGAGTTCCGTTGCGCCATTGCGTCGCGGCACGTGGGCGGGCTTCGCCTCTTCGTCTTGTTTCGCCACCCGGGCGCACGCGGCCATCACCTTCGCCGCGCGGATGGCGCCGAACTCCGGCGCCGGGTCCTCGAGCGCCACCCGCGAGGCGGCAATGACGAGCGACTCGCGAGGTGAATCGCTGCGACCCGCGATATCACGGTCACCCAGCGACGCCAAAACACTTGGCAGCAAAGGGGCATTCGCGACCAGTGCGCGGTGGCCTTCGATGGTCAGATAGCGCTTGGCCAGCTTGCGGCGCCGGACCAAGGCGCCCACCACGCCAGGCTCCAGGCTGCCTGCGGCGATCATCGACGCCTGCACCGCTACGGCTTTCAGTTGCGCGAGCGGGCCCGCAGCGGCATCGACGTGGATGATCTGGCCGTCGGTCCACGCCGGTTCACCCGGTGACAGCCCGGCGACCGCGACGGCTCGGCCCGCCAACGCGGAGGCGAGCATGCCCAGGACCTGCAATCGGTCGGCACGGGCGTCGTCCCCCACACTCAACCTCCGCATTGTTTGACCAAATATCTGTTCCACCGTAAAGTCCGGCTGCACTGCAGTCAATGAATCAGGAGCGCATGATGATTGACTTCACCGGCCAGGTGGCGGTGGTGACCGGGGCCGGTCGGGGACTCGGTCGGCTGTATGCCCTGGACCTGGCCCGGCGCGGCGCCGCGGTCGTCGTCAACGACCTCGGCGGCTCGATGCGCGGTGACGGTTCGGACAGAGGCGTCGCCGACGACGTGGTCGACGAGATCAAAAAGGCCGGCGGCACCGCGATCGCCTCGTACGACTCCGTCGACAACCCGGCCGGCGGCCAGGCGATCATCGATGCAGCGGTGGAGGCGTTCGGGCGTCTCGACGCCGTCGTCAGCAACGCAGGAATTTTCGGCAGCGTGCCCTTCGAGGACCTCGCGCACGACGACTGGACGCGGATGCTGCGCGTGCATCTCGACGGCGGCTTTCACCTTTCCCAGCCCGCGTATCGCGTGATGAAGAACAACGGGGGCGGACGATTCGTGTTCATCTCGTCCTCCGCCGGGATCTTCGGCCAGCCGATGGAGGCCCACTACGCGGCGGCCAAGGCCGGGTTGGTCGGATTGACGAACGTCATCGCCATCGAGGGCGAGGCGCACGGGATACTCGCCAATTCCGTTATGCCCACCGGCTTCTCGCGGATGGTCACCGAGACCGTCGGCGACGAGAAGTTCCTCGCCGAATCGGGCTTCATGCAAGCCATCCGGGCCGAGCTCGTCGTGCCGCTGGTGACGTTTCTGGCCAGCACCGCCTGCACGTTCACCCACCGCAAATATTCCGCGGCCGCCGGGCGCTATGCGCGGGTGTTCGTCGGCCTCAGCGAAGGCTGGCTGGCCGACACCGAGAGCCGGCCGACGGCCGAGGACATCGAGGCGCATCTCGAGGAGATGTCATCGACCGAGAAGTTCATCGTGCCCGCGTCGATCGTCGACGAGGTGCTGGAAGTGTGTGACCGGCGCGGCATCAGCCCGATGCCGGATAACGCCGAGATCGCCTTTCCCGAACCCGGAGGGAGATGATCGCGCGTGCCCGCCGACATCGTTGACCAGATATCCGCTCAACCGTAAAGTCCGGCTTGGTCACACGGTTTACGACGCTGAAGACAGAGGAACGTGGACTTTTCATACCCGGCGGAAGTCGAACAATTCCGCAGCGAGCTGCGTGAGTGGCTCGAGGAGAACCTGACCGACGAGCTCGTGGCGGCGCGCCGGCCCACCGGCCGCGACGACGCCGCGTTCGAGATGCTGCGGGCATGGAACGCGACGATGGCCGACGCGGGTTGGGCCGCCGTGTCCTGGCCCCCCGAGTACGGCGGGCGCGGCGCAACGGTGCTCGAGCAGCTGGTCTACACCGAAGAAACCACCCGCGCTCGAGCGCCCATGCCGCTCAACGTGATTGGGCTGAACAACATCGCCCCGGCCATCATGCAGTACGGCACCGAGTCCCAGAAGCTCACCCTGCTCCCCCGCATGATGCGCGCCGACGACATCTGGTGCCAGGGAATGTCGGAGCCCGAGGCGGGGTCCGATCTCGCCGCGCTGCGCACCCGCGCCGTGCGAGACGGCGACGACTTCGTCGTCAACGGCCAG
>DASTKA010000769.1:0-2913 GCA_035716165.1 Mycobacterium sp.
CCAACTCCTCAAGGACAAAGGGGTGCGGGTCGGCCCGGTGCTCAATCACGACGAAAGCCCAATGCAGGTGTCCGCGACCGTGCATCCGGGCGTCTACGTGCGCTCGTTCTATTTCCAGGACCCCGACGGGATTACTCTCGAATTCGCCTGCTGGGTAAAGGAATTCGAGAGCGGGGATGCAAAGGCTGTGCCGAGAACCGCGGCGGATCGCCGGCCTCCGGTGGGCGCCGCTCACTGAGCCGCCGGGCCGAGCCGGAGGATGGTTTCATGACCGACGGCATTCTGACCGACGCGCAGATCGCGGCGCTGACGCCCGAGCAACGGCGGGCACTGATCACCCGGCTGGAGCAACCGCTCGGTGACGTGATCGACCCCGACTTCCTGGCCCGGGTGCGGCGCATCCGGTTGAGTTTGATGATCGGTGGCTCGATGGCGATGGTGCCGTGGCTGGGATACCTGTCGGTGACGCTGCCGGAGAACTACGTCGCGCACAACGGGCCGATCACCTGGGTCGGTTTCGACGTGCTGCTGGTCGGTTTCATGTTGACGACGGCGGTGCTCGGGTACCTGCGTCGTCAGCTGCTGGTGCTCGCGGCCTTCACCACCGGGGTTCTGCTGATCTGCGACGCCTGGTTCGACCTGATGACCGCCGGACCCAAGGACCTGTGGCTGTCGGTGATCACCGCACTTCTGGTCGAAGTGCCGCTGGCGATCTTCATGATCACCAGCGCGGTGCGCATCATGCGGCTCACCATGCTGCGGTTGTGGCTGCTGCACCCCGGCATGCGGCTCTGGCACCTGCCGTTGTTCCCATGATCAGGCGTCGGAACGTGTTTCGGTGAGGCGGTACAGGTTTGGCTCGGCGAGCTCGTCGAGCAGCGCCGCCAGCTGATCGACGAGCTGGTCCGGTTCGAGTTGGACGTCACCGGCCAGCCAGGCGCTGATGGTTTGTCCGACGCCGCCGACCACGAAATGCGCGGCGGCCTTGATGCGTTCGTTCGCCGGAACCCGCAGCGCGTGACCGACGTGCTGACCGGACAGCATGGCGAACAGCGCGCTGGACTCGACGCGTTTGCGCACGATCACCGGATCGGCCAGCTGCGTGCTGAACACCAGCCGCCCCACGCGGGGGTCGTCGGTGATGGTGCGCACGATGTTGGCCATGCACGCGCGGGTTTGCTCCTCGGCGGGCGCCGCGGCGACCGCCGCCTGGGTCGTGGCGGCCAGCTCGGCGACAATCCAGTCGAAGACGCAGGCGACGAACTCGTCCTTGTCGGCGAAGCTCTCGTAGAAGTACCGGGCGGCCAGGCCGGCGCTGCGACACACGCCGCGGACGGTCACCGCCGAGATGTTCTGGCGCTCCGCCCCGAGCAGGTCCAGGCCCGCGGCGAGCAGCCGGTTACGGCGGGTGGCCAGCCGCTCGGCGGCCTCGACCCCGCGGTACGGCCGCGCGCTGGATGTCTCGCTCATCCAAACCATCTTGACACTAACGCCCACCCGGGACAATATCAGGAAACAAGCGTTCGCACATTAGCGGACAGCCGCTGCGGGAGGACCTAACGAATGGCTATCCACGAGCCGGTGCACCAGCCGATCGGGCACGTCGAGCGCAGGGTCGCCGAGCCGCCCCGCTCGCAGCGGCGCAGGCGGCGGAGCACGCCGGGTATCGACGAGGGCTTGATGGGCGTCGCATTGCTGGCCGGCCCGGCGAACGTGATCATGCAACTGGCGCAGCCCGGCGTCGGATACGGCGTGATGGAGAGCCGCGTCGAAAGTGGCCGGGTCGACCTGCACCCGATCAAGCGGGCCCGCACCACCTTCACCTACCTGGCCGTGGCGACCCACGGCAGCGATGCCCAGAAGGACGCCTTCCGCCGGGCGGTGAATCGCGCTCACGCACAGGTGTATTCCACGCCAGAAAGCCGAAGCCCGGTGGCCTACAACGCTTTCGACCCCGCGCTGCAGCTGTGGGTGGGGGCCTGCCTGTACAAGGGCGGGGTCGACATCTACCGCATGTTCATCGGAGAACTCGACGGTGAGGAGGCCGATCGTCACTATCGCGAGGGCATGACGCTGGCCACGACCCTGCAGGTACCGCCGAGCATGTGGCCCGCCGACCGCGCGGCGTTCGACCGCTACTGGGAGGAATCGCTGGCCAAGGTGCACATCGACGACGCCGTCCGCGAGTACTTGTTTCCCATTGCCGCCAATCGCATTCGGGGCGTGAAACTGCCACGTCGGCTGCAACGCCTGTCCGACAACTTCGCGCTGCTGATCACCACGGGGTTCTTGCCGCAGCGATTCCGCGACGAGATGCGACTGCCCTGGGACGCGGAGAAGCAGCGCCGTTTCGACAGGCTGATCGCCGTATTGGCGACGGTGAACCGCAAGCTGCCGCGAATCATCCGGCAGTTCCCGTTCAACCTGATGCTTTGGGACCTGGACCGCAGGATCAAGAAAGGGCGTCCGCTGGTGTAGCGCCCAGGGCGGCGTCGACGTCGATCCGGACTGGGGCACCTCGCGCGCATCGGTCGGGTGCAGGCGCGCTGGGCTTCGCCGGCACCGCCCGCAGGGTCGGGGTCGCGCCGGCCGGATTGACCACACTGGCCGGTGACGAGTTCGGCGGCGGCCCGACGGTGCCGATGACGCCCGGCACCTGGGGCCCCGACGGCGCGGTGCCGCCCAGCGAAGCCCGGGACAACCAGCCCTGACAACCCGGACGGCCGTCGCGGCCCCAGCGATTGGTCCCCAGGCTGCCGGTTGGTCGGCGCTGAGATAATGGCCCGCGTGGAGACGCTGAAGTCCGGTCGCAGGCTGCGGCCGGGTTCGATGGAAGTGCTGGTGGCCATCCTGTTGGCCTGCGCGGTGGCCGCGACGACCCTGCGCAATGCGGTCTTCAACAGCGCGGCGCTC
>DASTKA010000770.1:0-4543 GCA_035716165.1 Mycobacterium sp.
ACGTCGCAATCACGTTTGGCCGCTATTAAATCCAACCAGCCCCCGAACAGGAGACCTGCGATGACGATCGTGGCCCCCGAGGCGGTCGGCGAGTCGCTCGATCCCCGTGATCCACTGCTGCGACTGAGCACATTCTTCGACGACGGCAGCGTCGAGCTGCTGCACGAGCGTGACCGCTCCGGCGTGCTGGCCGCCGCCGGGACCGTAAACGGCTTGCGCACCATCGCATTTGCCACCGACGGCACCGTGATGGGCGGCGCCATGGGTCTTGAGGGTTGCACCCACATCGTCAACGCCTACGACACCGCCATCGAGGAGCAGAGCCCGATTGTGGGCATCTGGCACTCCGGCGGTGCCCGGTTAGCCGAAGGTGTGCGCGCGCTGCACGCGGTCGGAACGGTATTCGAGGCGATGATCCGGGCGTCCGGCTACATCCCGCAGATCTCGGTGGTCGTCGGCTTCGCGGCCGGCGGCGCCGCCTACGGGCCGGCCCTGACCGACGTCATCGTGATGGCCCCGGACAGCCGGGTGTTCGTCACGGGGCCGGACGTGGTGCGCAGCGTCACCGGCGAGGACGTGGACATGTGCTCGCTCGGTGGCCCGGAAACGCACCACAAGAAGTCCGGTGTGTGCCACATCGTCGCCGACGACGAGCTCGACGCCTACGAGCGTGGCCGCCGGCTGGTCGGATTGTTCTGCCAGCAAGGCCATTTCGACCGCAACAAGGCCGAGGCCGGGGACACCGACATCCACGCGCTGCTGCCCGAGTCGGCACGGCGGGCCTATGAGGTGCGCCCGATCGTGACCGCGATCCTCGACGACGAGACGCCGTTCGACGAGTTCCAGGCCAACTGGGCGCCGTCGATGGTGATCGGGCTGGGTCGGCTGTCCGGCCGCACGGTCGGCGTGCTGGCCAACAACCCGTTGCGCCTGGGCGGTTGCCTGAACTCCGAAAGCGCCGAGAAGGCAGCGCGTTTCGTGCGTCTGTGCGATGCCTTCGGCATTCCGCTGGTGGTCATCGTCGACGTGCCCGGTTATCTGCCCGGTGTCGACCAGGAGTGGGGCGGCGTGGTGCGCCGCGGCGCCAAGCTGTTGCACGCGTTCGGCGAGTGCACGGTTCCGCGCGTCACGCTGGTCACCCGAAAGACCTACGGCGGGGCCTACATTGCGATGAACTCCCGCTCACTGAACGCGACCAAGGTATACGCGTGGCCGGACGCCGAGGTGGCGGTGATGGGCGCCAAGGCCGCCGTCGGCATTCTGCACAAGAAGAAGCTGGCCGCCGCGGCAGATCACGAGCGCGAAGCGCTGCACGACGAGCTGGCCGCCGAGCACGAGCGGATCGCCGGCGGCGTGGACAGCGCCATCGAGATCGGCGTGGTCGACGAGAAGATCGACCCGTCGCACACCCGCAGCAAGCTCACCGAAGCGCTGGCCGAGGCGCCGGCGCGGCGCGGCCGCCACAAGAACATCCCGCTGTAATTTTTCAACGCGCGAGTTTCTACCGCGAGCAGACGCAGAATCGCACTGCGCGGACCTTCCGCGTGCGATTCTGCGTCTGCTCGCGCATCATCCCCAGCGGTGATTAGCTGATTCGAATCGACCTTCGCATGCTTTGACGGTGAATGCCGATGCGATTGCACTCCTGGAGATGGCCGGCGGATTCGCGACGACGGCGCAACTATCGACCGTCATGACTCGACAGCAGCTCGATGTTCAAGTCAAAAACGGCGGCCTTAAGCGGGTATGGTACGGGATTTACGCAGCCCACGAGCCAGACCTATTGGGCCGCTTGGCAGCCCTCGACGTGTTCATGGGGAAGCAAGCTGTGCCGTGTATGGGCACAGCTGCAGCGCTGTACGGATTCGACACAGAAAACACGACTGCCATTCACGTGCTTGATCCTGGCGTGCGGATGCGTTCCACAGTCGGTCTGATGGTCCATCAACGTGCAGGCGCTCGGTTACAGCGGGTGGCGGGACGTCTCGCAACCGCACCGGCATGGACGGCCGTCGAGGTCGCAAGGCAGCAGCGTCGTCCACGGGCGCTGGCGACTCTGGACGCTGCCTTGCATTCAATGCGATGCTCCCGCAAGGAACTTGAAATCGCAGTGTCCGAGCAACGAGGCCGTCGCGGCATAGTGGCAGTGCGCGAACTCACGCCCCTCGCCGACGGCCGCGCCGAATCGCCCATGGAGAGCGAAGCTCGACTCGTGATGATCGACCGCGGACTACCGCCGCCGGAGCTCCAATACCCTATTCGCGGCAGCGACGGCGAGCTGTGGCGCGTCGACTTCGCATGGCCAGCGGCACGTCTGGCCGCCGAATACGAAAGCATCGACTGGCATGCAGGGCGCGATGCGATGCTCCGCGACAAAAGACGGTTGGGCACGATCCAAGAACTCGGGTGGACGATGATTCCTATCGTCATCCACGACGTAAGGCTCGAGCCCGATCGCCTCGCCAAACGAATCGCCACCCATTTGTACCGTCAGCGCATGGCCGGCTAACCCCTGGCGAGCAGACGAAAAATCGCATCTTGCGGACCTTCCGCGTGCGATTCTACGTCTGCTCGCCGAGCCCTGCTACCGCCCCAGGATCGCCGAAAGCGCTTGCCGTAGCGCCTTTTCCGGGTCGGCGGTAAGTTCTTCGGCGCGCCAGCCGACGAAGTCGTCCGGGCGGACGAGCAGCGCCCCATCCGGTGCCAGGCCGGTGACCGCCGCCCATTCGTCGCTGTAGAAGCGATGCGCCGCCAGCGACGCCGAAGCCGCTGCCGCACACCATCGTTCGTCCCCGGACAGCACCGTGAATTGGGGGCCCAATAGATCGAGTGTCGAGACGCCCGCGCGCACCCAGACGTGCGGCAGCCGAGTGCCCGGTTGGGCGCGCAATTCGTCCACCAGTCCGCCGCCGTCGGCGTCACTCGTCACGATCGCCATCGAGCGATACCGGTATCCGATGAGCAGGGCGAACATCGAGCATTCTTCGTCGGGCGGCAACCGCGGCGCGTCGCCGCCCGACCGCAGCAGCGCCATCGACGGTCCAGTGAGCGACTGGCGCGCGGCGAATCGGCCCACCGGATGGCGCTCGGCGTGATAGGTCGCCAACAAGTCCGGCGCTGCCCTACCGTGCAGGACGGCGGCCAGTTTCCAGGCCAGGTTGTGCGCGCTTTGGATGGCGGTGTTGGCTCCCCCGGCCTTGAACGGCGGCATGGTGTGCGCCGAATCGCCGACGAGAAATGCTCGCCCGCAATCGAATTGGTCGGCCACCCGCTCGTAGGGCCGCCACGCCGCGACCTCGATGATCTCGATGTCGATCGACTCGCCGAAGGCTTTGGTCAGCACGTCGCGGCAGCGCTGCGGGGTGAACTGCTCGGCCGTCTCGCCCTCACCGGGAAAGTAGGTGGTGATGAACATGCCGAGGTCGTCCTTGACGACCAGGAAGATGCCGTCCACGTCGTCGTTTTTGACCTGCACGCCGTCGCCGTCGTGCAGCCCAGCGATGAATGGTCGCCACGGCGCCCGGAAGTAGACGAAGACGACATAGATCGGCAGCGCGCCGTACCCGGATGTGCTGATGCCCAGCGATTCACGGATCGGGCTGTGCACGCCGTCGGCGCCGACGAGATAGTCAGCGCGGACGGTTTCCGACTCCCCCGAGTCGGCGTCGTGCACCACCGCGGTGACGCCGGTTTCGTCCATCTCGAACGACGATAACTCGGTGCCATAACGCACCTCGTTGCCGCCGCGCCGCGCCGCGTCAAGCAGGATCGGCTCGAGCCGGCTCTGCGGGCAATACTGTGCCGCCGGCTCGGGGCTGAGCTTGTCCAGGCCGGCGAAAATCGCGTCGACGTCGAGCGCCGGCTCTTGCTCGGCGCTGTTGAGCGTGGGCTTGACCACCAGGGCCGAGACATGCTCGGCGACCGCCCGCACCTCGTCGCGAAGACCGAGGCCGCCCAGGATTTCCGAGGTTCGGAAACTCAGGTTGCGGGCCTTCGGGTACAGGAAGACTTCCCGTCGCTTCTCGACCAGCAGCGAGCCAACCCCGTGTTGGGCCAGCAGCGCCGATAGGGCCAACCCACCGACGCCGGCTCCCACGATGAGTACGGGAACTCGGGTAGTCATATCGTCTCGTGTCACAATATGACAGTCTCTATCATTAGATAGCAACTATCAATAGCTGAATGTGGGCGCGGCGGCTTCGTGCCGGGAGCGCTACCCCACGCGCGCCAGGAACTCCTCGGCCACCGCGACGACCCGCTCCCGATCGCGGGCCACCAGCCCGATTCGGGTGCGCCGATCGAGAATGTCCGACACCGTCAACGCGCCCTCATGGGTGATCGCGTACTCGAATTCGGCTCTGCTGACGTCGATTCCCTCGGCGACCGGCTCGGTGGGCCGGTCGCACTCCGCGACGGCGACAACCTTGGGGGCCTCGGCACCGTAGCGCTGCACCAGCGACACCGGCAGCGCGGTGTCGCACGCCGCGGTCACCCCGGGATTGGCCGGCGCCCCGATCAGCGGCAGATTGCGGGTCTGACATTT
>DASTKA010000771.1:0-3121 GCA_035716165.1 Mycobacterium sp.
CGTACGTCAGCCAGACGATCGACGTGTAACGCGTCACGTCGGAAGTAATCGAAAACCCCTCAGGCGGTGTTCATTGTCGGTGCTGCCGCCGGTTGGCTAGGTAGTTACCGCCGATAGCTGTCTGGCCGTAAAGGCCGGGCCAGCAGCGCCCGACTGGAATGACGCCTTCTTATCGCTCTCACGGGGTTCAGGGCTAGGTCTCACGTCCCTCCGAGCTACGGCTGCGACCGTGAAACGCGTCTACCAACGGGGGAGACGGGTCGTGGCCAATGAGGAACGTCGTGCTGGGCGCGGTGATCGGCGCGCTCGCCGCCGCTGGATCGATCGCGGTGACACCGGTCGCCAAGGCTGATGTCCCACTCGAATGCCACCCGGGATGCTGGGGCGCGATCGCTGCGTCGCTGTCGACCGGCCAAGAGGTAATCCGATACGACTACCCGACTCAACAGAAGGCGGAAGACGATGCCGTCTTGTGGTGCGACGTCGACGGCAAGACAAACGACTGCCGGGTAGTCGTATCGGGATTGGGCTGCCTCTCGATCGCCGAGAGCGGCGACGGGAAAACGCTTGCCGGGCGACAGGCGTTCACCCAAGACGCCGCCGACGCCGCGGCCCTGAACGGCGCGGGTCCGGGGTCGACCATCGACCTCAACGGGTGCAGCGGCTGGTGAAACGCCCAGGCTGCCCTTCTAGCTGCCCTGATGTGCCATGATGTCCAAGCTGTCAAGACTCAGGGAGCAGCAGTGGATCTCAATATTTCGATGGTCACACGACCGGTCGAGCGGCTGATAGCCACCGCGCAGAACGGGCTGGAGGTCTTGCGACTGGGGGGCTTGGAAACCGGTAGTGTCGCGTCGCCGTCCCAGATCGTCGAGAGCGTGCCGATGTACAAGCTGCGTCGGTACTTCCCGCCGGACAGCCGGCGCGGCCAGTCGCCGGTCGGACCGCCGGTGCTCATGGTGCACCCGATGATGATGTCCGCGGACATGTGGGACGTCACGCGAGAAGAAGGCGCGGTCGGCATCCTGCACGCCCAAGGGCTCGATCCCTGGGTCATCGACTTCGGCGAACCCGACAAGGTCGAGGGCGGCATGCGTCGCACCCTGGCCGACCACATCGTCGCGCTCAGTCAGGCCATCGACACCGTCAAGGATGTGACCGGAAGCGACGTGCATCTGGTCGGTTACTCGCAGGGCGGCATGTGGTGCTACCAGGTCGCCGCGTACCGGCGTTCGAAGGCCCTGGCCAGCATCGTCACCTTCGGTTCGCCGGTGGACACCCTGGCCGCGTTGCCCATGGGCATCCCGGCGAATTTCGCGGCGCCCGTCGCCAATTTCATGGCCGACCACGTCTTCAGCAGGCTGGACATCCCCAGCTGGATGGCGCGCACCGGCTTCCAGATGCTCGACCCGCTCAAGACCGCGAAGGCGCGCGTCGACTTCGTGCGCCAGCTGCACGACCGCGAGGCGCTACTGCCGCGCGAGCAGCAGCGCAGATTCCTCGAGCGCGAAGGATGGATCGCCTGGTCGGGCCCGGCGATCTCTGAGCTGCTCAAGCAATTCATCGCCCACAACCGGATGATGACCGGCGGCTTCGCCGTCAACGGCCAGATGGTGACCCTCACCGACATCACCTGTCCGGTGCTGGCCTTCGTCGGCGAGGTGGACGACATCGGCCAGCCGGCCTCGGTGCGCGGCATCCGGCGGGCGGCGCCGAACGCCGAGGTCTACGAATACACCATTCGCACAGGGCATTTCGGCTTGGTCGTCGGATCCAAAGCGGCACAACAGAGTTGGCCGACGGTCGCCGAGTGGGTGAAGTGGCTGTCCACCGGAGGCGACAAGCCCACCAGCATCGACCTGATGGCCGACCAGCCCGCGGAGCACACCGACAGCGGGGTGGCGCTGAGTTCCCGGATCGCGCACGGCCTGGGGGAGGCCTCCGAGGCGGCGCTGGGAATAGCGCGCGGCGCGGCCAACACCGTCGTCGCCGCCAACAAGTCCGTGCGCACCCTGGCCGTCGAGACCGCCCGAACCCTGCCGCGCCTGGTTCGCCTGGGTCAGATCAACGACCACACCCGGATTTCGCTGGGCCGCATCATCGAAGAACAGGCCCATGACGCCCCGCAGGGCGAATTCCTCTTGTTCGACGGCCGGGTGCACACCTATGAGGCCGTGAACCGGCGCGTCAACAACGTCGTTCGCGGCCTGATCAACGTCGGGGTCCGCCAGGGTGACCGGGTCGGCGTCTTGATGGAGACCCGGCCGAGCGCACTCGTGGCCATCGCCGCGTTGTCCCGGCTCGGCGCCATCGCGGTGGTGATGCGGCCCGACGCCGATCTGGCAGCATCGGTGCGGCTCGGGGGAGTGACCGAGCTGCTGACCGACCCCGCCAACCTCGATGCGGTGCTGGGCTCCGACCGGCAGGGGCTGCGGCAGGTGTTGGTACTCGGTGGCGGCGAGGCGCGGGACCTGCATCTGCCCGGGGACTCCGACGTCATCGACATGGAACAGATCGACCCGGACGCCGTCGAGCTGCCCGGGTGGTATCGCCCCAACCCGGGACTGGCCCGGGATCTGGCGTTCATCGCGTTCACGGCGGCCGGCGGCGAGCTGGTGGCCAGGCAGATCACCAACTACCGCTGGGCGGTGTCGGCCTTCGGTACCGCCTCCACGGCCGCCCTGGATCGCCGCGACACGGTGTACTGCCTGACGCCGCTGCATCACGAGTCGGCGCTGCTGGTCAGCCTCGGCGGCGCCGTGGTCGGCGGCACCCGCATCGCCCTGTCGCGTGGCCTGGATCGGGACCGCTTCGTCCAGGAGGTGCGCCAGTACGGCGTCACCGTGGTGTCCTACACCTGGGCCATGCTCCGCGAGATCGTCGACGATCCCGCATTCGTGCTGCAGGGCAATCATCCGGTGCGGCTGTTCATCGGTTCCGGCATGCCGACCGGGCTGTGGGGGCGCGTCGTCGAGGCGTTCGCGCCCGCCCACGTCGTCGAGTTCTTCGCCACCACCGACGGGCAGGCGGTGCTGGCCAATGTGTCCGGCGCCAAGATCGGCAGCAAGGGCCGCCCGCTGCCGGGCGCCGGGCGCATCGAACTGGGCGCTTACGACGCAGA
>DASTKA010000772.1:0-2757 GCA_035716165.1 Mycobacterium sp.
GGCCGCGCTCGAGCGCGCGACGGCGGCCGACGCGGTCGCCGGCCTGACGCTGGCCGACGGGGCGCTGACCGTGTTGTGGCATTCGATCACCTGGCAGTATCTGTCCGCCGACGAACGCAGCGCGGTGCGCGCCCACGTGGAGGCGCTGGCCGCACGCGCCGATGCGCGCTCGCCGTTGGCCCACCTCACGATGGAGCCCGCGCGCGATGGGCCGGGCGCACCCATCAAGTTCGTGGTGCGGGCCCGCGTCTGGCCGCAGGGCGAGCCACAGCTGCTGGGCGAGTGTCATCCGCACGGCCCGCCGGTGGACTGGCAATAGACCAGCACGCGGCCGCGGTCGGCCGAGCGCGCCTCAGCCCAGTATTTCGGTGATGGGTACGGCCGCGGCGATTTTGGCCCGGACCTTCATGACCTTGCCGGGCATCCCGCCGCCGACCACCCCGACCAGCGCCCCGTCGCGTTCGTAATAGGCCAGGAACTTGCGCCCGTCGTCCTCGACGACGTGGACGATGTCGCCGGCCTCCGGCTCGCCCAGGCACTGGATCTTCACGTCGTACTGGTCGCTCCAGAAGTACGGGACGACCACCACCGGCGGCACATCGCGGCCCAGCATCGCGGGCACCACGACCCGGGCCTGATCGGCGACGTTGCTCCAATGCTCCACGCGCCCTTGGTGTCCCGTCGCGTCACGCCACGATGCGACGTCACCGAGCGCCCACACGTTCGGTGCGCTGGTGCGCCCGGCCTCGTCGCAGATGACGCCGTTGTCGACCTGAACTCCGCTGCCCTCGAGCCATTCGGTCGCCGGGCGCGACCCGATGCCGACGACCACGATGTCGGCCGGCAGCTCGGTGCCGTCGCTCAACACCACCGCCTCGACGTGTGAGTCACCGCGTACCTCGGCCACCCCGACGCCCAGGCGAACGTCGACACCTTCGGCGCGGTGCAGCCGGGCCACCAGCTCGCCGATCTGCTCGCCGAGCACCGCGGCCAGCGGTGTGGGCTGCGGTTCCACCAACACCACGTCCACGCCCAGGCTGCGCAGGCTGGCCGCCACCTCGCAGCCGATGAAGCCGGCGCCGATGACGACCGCGCGCTGGGCCGCCGACGCATGCTCGCGCAGCGCCAGGCTTTCGTCGAAGGACCGCAGCACGCGGATGCCCTCGAGGTCGGGGAGCGCCGGAATGCGCCGGGGCACCAGCCCCGTGGCGATGACGAGTTCGTCGTAGCGAAGCGTCGTTCCGTCGTCGAGGGTCACCGTCTGCGCCGCGGTGTCCAGACCGGTTGCGGCCGACCCCAGTCGCAGGGTGATGTCGTTTTCGTCGTACCACTCGCGTGGCTTGAGCGCGGTGTCGTCGACCTCCTTGCGCAGCACCTCTTTCGACAGCGGCGGGCGGTCGTAGGGCAGGTGCACCTCGTCGCTGACGATCGTGATGGGCCCGGAATACTCCGAGCGCCGCAGCTGCTCGGCGGTGCGGGCGGCGGCCAAACCGCCGCCGACGATCACGATCCCGTCGGTGTTGCTCGCGTCACTACTCACGTGGAGTTCTTAGCACGATGGGCGCTCAGTACTTCAGGGCGCCCTTATCCACCGGGATCTGGGTGCCGGTCAGCGTGCCCGAGCCGTCGCCGGCGAGCCAGGCCACCACGTCGGCCACTTCGTCGGCCGTCATGAACCCGTTGGGCTGCACCGGCATTGGCGGGAAGCTGTGCACGAAGCTGGGATGCCTGGCAAAAATCTCCATCATCGCTTCGGGTTCGATCATCGGGGTGTCCACCGAGTAGGGGTGGATGGAGTTGACGCGGATGCCGAATTCGCCGAGTTCGATGGCCAGCGTGTTGGTCAGCGCGGTGAGTCCGTGTTTGCTGGCCGAATAGTGGCCGTTGCCCGGCGTGGCCTTGATTCCCGCCGACGAGCTGACCACCACGATGGACCCGCCGTTTCCCGCCTCGATCATGGCGGGCACGGTGGCGCGCAGCGTGCGCCAGGTGCCGGTCAGGTTGACACCGATGACCGTGTCCCACTGCTCATCGGTGAGCTCCCAGACGCGGCCCCAGCTCAGGACCCCGGCGTTGGCCACCACGATGTCGAGCCGGCCGAACTGCTCCATGCCGTCGGCCACCAATTCCCGCAACGCGGCGTCGTCGCGGACGTCGAGGACGCGGGCAAGAATCTTGCGTCCCTCGCCCTCCACCAGGCGGGCGGTCTCGTCGAGGTCTTCGCGGCTGGCCGGCGTGTACGTCACGCTGGCGGACGCGGCCGCGCAGATGTCCAGCGCGATGATGTCGGCGCCCTCACGGGCCAGCCGCACCGCGTGCGAGCGTCCCTGCCCGCGGGCGGCCCCGGTGATGAATGCCACCCGTCCCTGCAGTGATCCGGCCTGTCCAGCCACGTCTAACCCCTTCGACCGCAATCCGACCAAGCCAGGCTAGCAGCGGAACTGAAACGTGTTCTAATTCACCCGGCGTAGCCGGGCGCGCCGTCAGATTTCGGCGATGATCGCCGCGCGCCGGCTGGTGTATTCGTCGTCCGTCAGCGCCCCGCCGGCGTGCAGATCCTTCAGTTCTTGCAGCCGCGTGGCGATCGTCGGGTCGGGCGGGGTGACGACGGCCGCCGCCGCGGGCGCCGCGGCGGCCGGCGCCGGTTGGGCGGCCGGCGCCTGTTGTTCGGCGGCGCGGCGCACCACCGCTTGGATCTGGGCGCGCAGCGCGGGGTTGGACCGGATGTCGACCATCTGATTCAGGGCAACGTTGTTG
>DASTKA010000773.1:0-2230 GCA_035716165.1 Mycobacterium sp.
GCCAAGGCTGGATCAGCGTCTCTCGCGGGCGGTTGCGCATCGTGTGCAACCTCGGCGCCGAACAGGCGAGGATCCCGGTCAGCGGCGAGGTGGTGCTGGCCTGGGACGAGCCGACCGTCGATGCCGACAGCACTGTGCTGCAAGGCCATTCGTTCGCCATCCTGTCGACCTGAATTGCGGCTACACGATGGCCCGGCCGGCGGGATGTACGGCCCGGGCGACCGCATCGGCGAGCGGGTCGATCTCATCGGGAGTCAGGTCGGACATCGTGATGCGGATACCCGCCGGCGTGTGCATCCGGAACCGGCTGCCCGGCGCGACCGCCCAGCCCGCGCCGAGCAGGTGTGACACCGCGACCGCCTCGTCGGGAACCGGCACCCATACGTTGAGCCCGGAGCGCCCGTGAGCCTCCAGGCCGCGTTCGGACAGGGCGTCGCACAGCCGGAGGCGGCTGTCGGCGTAGTGCCGCTCGGCGGTCGCGACCAGCTCCGCCGCCGTCGGGTCGGACCACAATCCGACGGCGAGCCGCTGCAGGATGTGGCTGACCCAGCCCGGCCCGAGCCGCAACCGGCCATGGACGCGCTCGACGGTGCGGTGGTCTCCGGCGAGCACGGCCACGCGCAGATCGGGGCCGTACGCCTTGGACGCCGAGCGAACGAACGCCCAATGGGCGGTGCGGCCGGCCAGGGTGTGCAGCGGCACACCGGAAATGCCGGCACAGTGGTCGTCCTCGACCAGCAGCAGGTCGTCGGACCGGCGCACCAGCAGCTCACGCAGCGACTCGGCGCGGTCGGCCGAAAGTGCGGCGCCCGTGGGGTTTTGCGCGCGATTGGTGAGCACCAGCGCACGCACCCCGCTGCCCAGCGCCCGGGCCAGGTCGCCGGGCAGCGGCCCGTCGTCGTCGACTCGCACCGGTTCGGCCGAAAGCCCCAGGGCGGCAAGGAGATCGAGCAGATTGGCCCAGCCCGGATCCTCGACGGCGACGCGATCGCCGGGGCGCAGGTGCGCGGTGAGGGCGCGCTCGATGCCGTCCAACGCACCGCTGGTCACGGCCAGGTGATCCGCCGGGACGCCGTCGGCGGACAGCGTGCGCCGGGCGAACTCCAGCAACGCCGGCGAGACCGCCGCCTCGCCGTAGAGCACCGGCTGGATCGCGCCGGCGGCGGTCGGCGACGCGATCCCGATGGGCAACAGGGCCCGGTTCGGGTTGCCGGTCGACAGGTCGCGCACGCCCGCGGGCACGTCCAGGCCCAGCAGCGAGCGCGGGGTGGTCGCCGGGCGATGCCGGACGCGGGTGCCGCGCCGCCCCGCGGTCTCGACGGCCCCGCGATGACGCAGCTGGCGGTAAGCCGCGGCCGCGGTGTTGGGGTTCACGCCGAGCTGTGCGGCCAGCTCGCGCACGGGCGGTAGCGCATCGCCGGGCGCCAGGGCGCCGGCCGAGATCGCGGCTTCGATGCTGGCGGCTATGGATTCCGCGCCGGTCCCGGTTATGCTGCTTTGTACTGGCACGCAGAATATTATGTACTAGAACAAACTTGAGGGCAATCCAGTGGACACCGCATACCAACCGACGACACGTACCACCCCGACCCGCTACCGCGAGCGCGCGCACTACGACCGCCGCACGGTCCACGCCATCCTCGACGAGGCGCCCGTCTGCCACCTGGGCTACCTGAGCGCGGGTCGGCCGGTGGTCTTGCCCACGACCCATGCCCGGTGCGAGGAGACGCTCTTTCTGCACGGTTCGACCGGCAGCGGACCGTTGCTGGCGGCGAAGGCGGCCGCGGCGGCCGGGGCGGGCCTGCCGGTCTGCGTCACCGTCACCCTGGTCGACGGCTTGGTGCTGGCCCGGTCGGCGATGCACCACTCGGTGAACTTCCGCTCGGTGGTCGTGCTGGGTGACGCGCGCGTGGTCGAGGACCCGGCGGAGAAGTCGCGGGCGCTGAGCTGCCTGCTCGATCACATCGCGCCGGGTCGCTCCGCCGACTGCAGAGCCCCCGATGCCCGCGAGCTCGCCGCGACCGGGGTGCTCGCGCTCGACCTCGTCGAGGTGTCGGCGAAGGTGCGCAACGGCCCGCCGGCTGACGACCCGCAGGACCTTCCGCTGCCGCACTGGGCGGGCGTGGTGCCGCTGCGCCTGACGGCCGCAACGCCGGTGCCGGCCGGCGACCTGACTCCCGGCACGACTGTGCCGACCTACTTACGGGAGTACCGGCGCTGACCAGGCCGA
>DASTKA010000774.1:0-2514 GCA_035716165.1 Mycobacterium sp.
ACCAGCACCTGGCGCTGCGCGAGATACACCGCATCAGCGGTCACGACCAGCTGTTCGACACGCTGTTCGCCTACGAGAACTACCCCATCGACACGAGCGCTCTGGTGGAGGTCGACGGGCTGGCCATCACCGAGTTCACCAGCCGCGAATACAACCACTACCCGCTGGCGGTCCAGGCGTTGCCGGGCAGCGAATTCACCCTCCGCGTCGAGTTCGACACCGAGGTGTTCGATGCGGAAACCATCGACCTCCTGCTGAGCCGGTTGCGGCGGGTGCTGGAGGCGATGACCGCCGACCCCGAGCGGCGGCTGTCGTCGGTGGATGTGCTCGGTGACGATGAGCACGAACGGCTCGACGGGTGGGCCAACCGGGCGGCGCTGATCCAGCCGTCGGCGTCCGCTTCCATTCCGGAACTGTTCGCCACGCAGGTGGCGCGAACCCCGGAAGCGGTGGCGCTGACCTTCGAAGGCCGCTCGATGACCTACCGCGACCTGGATGACGTCGCCAACCGGTTGGCGCATCTCCTGGCCGACCACGGGGTCGGTCCCGGGCAGCGGGTGGCGTTGCTGTTTTCCCGGTCTGCCGAGGCGATCGCCGCGATCCTGGCGGTGCTCAAAACGGGGGCGGCGTATCTGCCGATCGACCCGATGGTGCCGGCGGCGCGGGTCGAATTCCTGCTCCGTGACGCCAGGCCGATCGCCGCCGTCACCACCAGCGGGTTGGCCGAGCGGCTGGACGGGCACGACCTGCTGGTCATCCATTTCGACGATCCCCGCATCGCCGACCAACCCAGCAGCGCGTTGCCGGCACCCGCGGCCGACGACCTCGCCTACCTGATTTACACCTCGGGCACCACCGGGGTGCCCAAGGGCGTGGCGATAACCCATCGCAATGTCATCGGCCTGCTGCGGGGTGCGGCCGAAGACATGGAGCTCGCCGGGCAGGTCTGGTCGCAGTGGCATTCGCTGGCGTTCGACGTCTCGGTGTGGGACATGTGGGGCGCGCTGCTGCACGGCGGGCGTCTCGTTGTGGTGCCCGAGTCGGTGGCGCGCTCACCGGAAGACTTTCACGCGTTGCTGGCCGGCGAGCGCGTCACCGTCCTGAGCCAGACCCCCTCGGCGTTCTACGCACTGCAGGCCGTCGACGCGCAGTCGCCCGAGCTGAGACAACAGCTGAAACTGCGGCACGTGGTGTTCGCCGGTGAAGCGCTCGAGCCGCAGCGTCTTGCGACGTGGCTGAGTCACCATCCGGAATTGCCGAAGCTGATCAACATGTACGGCACCACCGAAACCACGGTGCATGCGTCGTTCCGGGAGATCGTCGCAGCCGATGCCGGTGGCAGCGGCAGCCCGGTCGGCAAGCCGCTGGGGCATCTCGCCTTCTTCGTGCTGGACGGCTGGTTGCGGCCGGTGCCGGCCGGCGTAGTCGGTGAGTTGTATGTGGCCGGCAGCGGGCTCGCCGCAGGGTATGTGGGCCGGGCGGGGCTGACGGGGACGCGGTTTGTGGCTTGCCCGTTCGGTGGAGCCGGCGCCCCCGGGGCCCGCATGTACCGCACCGGGGATCTGGTGCGCTGGGGCGCCGCGGGGGAACTGGACTACCTCGGGCGCGCCGACGATCAGGTCAAGATCCGCGGATACCGCATCGAGCTCGGTGAAGTCCAGGCCGCGTTGGCCGGCTCCGACGGGGTGGAGCAGGCGGCCGTGATCGCCCGCGAAGACCGCCCGGGCGACAAGCGCCTGGTGGGTTATGTCACCGGGACCGCCGACCCGGCTACGCTGCGCGCCAGTCTGGCCGACCGGCTGCCGCCGTACATGGTCCCGGCCGCGGTGGTGGTGCTGGCAGCGTTGCCACTGACCGTCAACGGAAAGCTCGACAAACGGGCCCTGCCGGCACCGGAATACCAGGAGGCGGGGGGTTATCGCGCGCCCACCACCCTCACCGAGGAGATCTTGGCCGGAATCTATGCCCAAATCCTGGGGCTCGACCGGGTCGGGGCCGACGCCTCGTTCTTCGACCTGGGTGGGGATTCCTTGTCGGCGATGCGTGCGGTCGCCGCGGTCAACAAATCATTCGATGCGGGCCTCTCGGTGCGCGCCCTGTTCGAGGCGCCGACGGTCGCGCAATTGGCCCCCCGCATTGCCGCGGGGGAAGGCGGGCTGGAGCCCTTGGTGGCCGTGCCCCGGCCGGCCGTGGTCCCGCTGTCATTCGCCCAGTCCCGGCTGTGGTTCCTGGATCAGTTGGAAGGGCCGTCGTCGATCTACAACATGGCGGTGGCACTGCGGCTGCGTGGGCGACTGGATGCCGAGGCGTTGGGTGCCGCATTGCGGGATGTGGTGTGCCGGCACGAGAGCCTGCGGACGGTGTTTGTCGCGCCGGATGGGATCCCCCAGCAGGTGGTGATCCCGGCCGACGGGATCGACATCGGCTGGCAGGTCAACGACGCCAGCGGTTGGCCGGCGCCCCGGCTGGAACAGGCCATCGGCGCCGCAGCGCGCCACACCTTCGATCTGGCGA
>DASTKA010000775.1:0-4643 GCA_035716165.1 Mycobacterium sp.
ACCGCGGAATCGACGGCCGAGGAGCGTCGCACCGCCTACCAGTGCAACGTCACCTACGCCTCGGTCAACGAGATCGGTTTCGACGTGCTGCGCGACCAGCTGGTCACCGACGTCGCCGACCTGGTGTCGCCGAACCCGGACGTCGCGCTGATCGACGAGGCCGACTCGGTGCTGGTCGACGAGGCGCTCGTGCCGCTGGTGCTGGCGGGCACCACACACCGCGAGACGCCGAAGGTCGAGATCATCCGGCTGGTCGGCGCGCTGCGAGCCGGCGTGCATTACGACACCGACTCCGACGGCCGCAACGTCCATCTCACCGAGGCCGGGGCGGCCAGAGTCGAAAAGCAGCTCGGCGGAATCGATTTGTACTCCGAAGAGCATGTCGGCACTACCCTCACCGAGGTCAACGTCGCTCTGCACGCGCATGTGCTGCTGCACCGCGACGTGCACTACATCGTGCGCGACGACGCTGTGCACCTGATCAACGCCTCCCGCGGCCGCATCGCGCAGCTGCAACGCTGGCCGGACGGTCTGCAGGCAGCCGTCGAGGCCAAGGAAGGCATCGAGACCACCGAAACCGGTGAGGTGCTCGACACCATCACCGTGCAGGCACTGATCAACCGCTATCCGACGGTCTGCGGCATGACCGGCACGGCGCTGGCCGCCGGCGAGCAGCTGCGCCAGTTCTACAAGCTCGGTGTGTCACCAATTCCGCCGAACGAGCCCAACATTCGTGAAGACGAATCCGACCGGGTCTACATCACCGCCGCGGCCAAGAACGACGCGATCGTCGCCCACATCGCCGAGGTGAACGAGACCGGGCAGCCCGTGCTGGTGGGCACCCGCGACGTCGCCGAATCCGAGGACCTGCACGAGCGGCTGCTGCGCCGCGGGGTGCCCGCGGTGGTGCTGAACGCGAAAAACGACGCCGAGGAAGCGCAGGTGATCGCCGAGGCCGGCAAGTTCGGCGTGGTCACGGTCTCCACGCAGATGGCCGGGCGCGGCACCGATATTCGCCTCGGCGGCTCCGACGAAGCCGACCACGACCGCGTCGCCGAGCTCGGCGGGCTGCACGTGGTGGGCACCGGCCGGCACCACACCGAGCGCCTCGACAACCAGTTGCGCGGGCGGGCCGGGCGGCAGGGCGATCCGGGTTCGTCAGTGTTCTTCTCGAGCTGGGAAGACGACGTGGTGGCGGCCAACCTCGACCACAACAAGCTGCCGATGGGAACCGACGAGGACGGCCGGATCGTCAGCCCCAAGGCGGCGGGCCTGCTCGACCACGCCCAGCGGGTGGCCGAGGGCCGCATGCTGGACGTGCACGCGAACACCTGGCGCTACAACCAGTTGATCGCCCAGCAGCGCGCCATCATCGTCGATCGACGGAATACGTTGCTGCGCAACCCAACCGCACGTGAAGAGCTCGCCGAGCTGGCGCCGAAGCGCTACAAGGAGCTTGCCGAGACCGAGGGCATCACGCAAAAGCGCCTGGACACGATCTGCAGGCAGATCATGCTTTATCACCTCGACCGCGGCTGGGCCGACCATCTGGCGTACCTGGCCGACATCCGCGAAAGCATCCATCTGCGGGCGCTGGGCCGGCAAAACCCGTTGGACGAGTTTCACCGCCTGGCGGTCGACGCCTTCGCGTCGCTGGCCGCCGACGCCATCGAGGCGGCCCAGCAGACGTTCGAAACCGCGAACGTCCTCGAATCCGAGCCCGGGCTGGACCTGTCCAAGCTGGCGCGGCCGACGTCGACGTGGACCTACATGGTCAACGACAACCCGCTGTCGGACGACACGCTGTCGACCCTGAGCCTGCCAGGGGTCTTCCGCTAGGCCCGATGGTGGCGACCCGCTGCGCCCGGCCACGCCGCGCTTGCGATCGCCACTACGCCCGATGGTGGTGACCCGCTGCACCCGGCCACGCCGCGCTTGCGATCGCCACGCCCATCGTGCGCGTCGCAGCCCTTCCGCGTTAAGGTCACGGCTCATGGAGCAGGTGCGTCCGCCCAACCGGGTACTGACGGTGCCCAACCTGCTCAGCGCTGTCCGCCTGGCGCTGATCCCGGTGTTCGTCTACGCCCTGCTGGTCGCGCACGCCAACGGGTGGGCCGTTGGAATTCTGATGTTCAGCGGCGCCTCGGACTGGGCCGACGGCAAGATCGCCCGGCTGCTGAATCAGTCCTCGCGGCTCGGTGTCCTGCTCGACCCGGCCGTCGACCGCCTCTACATGGTGGCGGTGCCCATCGTGCTGGCGCTCAGCGGCATCGTGCCGTGGTGGTTTGTCGTCGTCCTGCTCGCGCGCGACGGACTGTTGGCCGCCACGCTGCCGCTGCTATGGAGTCGCGGGCTGTCGGCGCTGCCGGTGACCTACATCGGGAAGGTTGCGACGTTCGCGCTGATGTCCGGGTTTCCGCTGGTGCTGCTGGGCACATGGGACGCGCTGTGGAGCCGCGTGATCGGGGCCTCCGGATGGGCCTTCCTGATTTGGGGCATGTATGCCTACCTGTGGGCCTTCGTGCAATATGCGGTGCAGATGATTCTCGTGCTGCGGCGCATGCCCAAGGTCGATCGCGAATCACGTCCGTCGGCCGCGGCCAAGGTGGCTGATCATGGCTGACGCGGACCGCCTACTCGGCGGCTATGACCCGAACGCCGGCCACGGCGCGCATGTGGCGTCGCTGCCGAAGCACATTCCGGTGCCGTCACTGTTGCGCGCCCTGCTGTCAGAGCACCTCGACCCCGGCTACGCCGCAGCGGCCAAGCGCAACGCCACCGATGCACCGCGCACCGGACGCCAGCGGGTGTTCGGTTGGCTCTGGCAGGCGTTGGCGGCGCTGCTGATCGCGACCGTATTCGCCGCCGCGGTCGCACAGGCCCGCTCGGTGGCCCCCGGGGTCCGAACCGCGCAGCAATTGTTGTTGGGCAATGTGCGGTCGGCGGAAGGGTCTGCGGCCAGGTTGAGCCAGCGGCGCAGCGAGCTGGCGACGCGAGTCGACGACGTGCAGCGCCACGCCCTGGCCGACGACGCCGAGGGGCAACGGCTGCTGAAACGGCTCGACGCGCTCAGCCTGGCCGCGGCCAGCACGGCGATCATCGGGCCCGGCCTGAAGGTGACCGTGACCGATCCCGGTGCGAGCCCCAACCTTTCCGACGTGTCCAAGCAGCGGGTCAGCGGCAGCAGGCAGATCATCCTGGATCGCGATCTGCAGTTACTGGTCAACTCGTTGTGGGCGAGCGGCGCCGAGGCCATCTCCGTCGGCGGTGTGCGGATCGGGCCTAATGTGACAATCCGGCAAGCCGGGGGCGCGATCCTGGTCGACAACAACCCGACCAGCAGCCCGTACACCATCCTCGCGATCGGGCCGCCGCGCGCGATGCGCGACGTCTTCGACAACAGTCCCGGCATGCAGCGAATGAGGCTGTTGCAGATCTCCTACGGTGTCGTGGTCACGGTGGACGCCGCCGACGGGCTAACGCTTCCGGCCGGATCGGTCCGGGATGTCAAGTTCGCCAAGCAGATTGGGCCACAGTGAGAAAAGTCCTGAACAGACACATTCCCCTGTGTGAGACGCGGACGGGAAACCAAGCATGATCGGTATCGCAGCGCTGGCGATCGGCATCGTGCTCGGCCTGGTTTTTCACCCCGCCGTCCCAGAGGTCGTCCAGCCCTACCTGCCGATCTCGGTGGTCGCGGCGATGGACGCCGTATTCGGTGGACTACGTGCATACCTGGAGCGGATCTTCGACCCGAAGGTCTTCGTGATCTCGTTCGTGTTCAACGTCTTCGTCGCCGCCCTGATCGTCTATGTCGGCGATCAATTGGGCGTCGGCACGCAGTTGTCCACGGCCATCATCGTCGTGCTGGGCATCCGCATCTTCGGCAATGCCGCCGCATTGCGCCGCAGGCTGTTCGGGGCTTGACGCGCCGGCGACGATGCAGAGCGAAGCGATGAGGAGGAGCGGCGCCATGATCCCGCCGGCGACGATGCAGAGCGAAGCGATGAGGAGGAGCGGCGCCATGATCCCGCCGGCGACTATGCAGAGCGAAGCGAGGAGAAGCGGCGCCATGATCGACTCGAGGTCAATGTGAGCCACGATCCGGAAGATCGCGCCGCCGGCCAGAAAGCCGCCGGCCAAAGTGGTGACGGGCCAACCGGGCCCACTCACCCCGGGGCCGATGCCGCGCCGGAACAGGGTTCTGTGCACGGCCGCCACGAACTGGCCGCCAACAGCCCCCGTCCCGAAATCGGTCCGGTGCACCGCACCGGGCTGTCCGGCATGGTGCGCGGAGGTCGGTCCCGGATGGTCTTCGGAACGCTGGCCGCAATGCTGTGCCTGCTGCTGGGCATCGCGATCGTCACCCAGGTCCGCCAGACCCAGTCGGGTGACTCGCTGGAAACGGCCCGGCCCGCAGACCTGTTGGTGCTGCTGGATTCCTTGCGACAGCGCGAAGGCACGCTCAACACCGAGGTGAACGAGCTACAGAACACGCTGAACTCGTTGCAGGCGTCCGGCAACAACGACCAGGCGGCCATTCAGGCCGCGCAGTCCAGGCTGGCGGCGCTGTCCATTCTGGTCGGGGCGGTCGGCGCCACGGGCCCCGGCGTCACCGTCACGATCGAGGACCCCGCGCCGGG
>DASTKA010000776.1:0-8247 GCA_035716165.1 Mycobacterium sp.
GATCGGCCGTCGGCCGGAATGACACCGTCACTTCTGACACGCTAGACGGACGCCGTTCAGCGGCGACGCAGCTGGCGGATGAGCAGGATCGCCAGCAGGCTGACGGCCAGGGCGACGAGCAGCGGCACTGGAGATTGACCCGCCGCCAGACGCGCGACCTCGGAAGAGACCGGGTTGTTGGCGGCCTCGACGGTCGACTTCGCCTGCGCTGCGGCATCTTTGGCGGCCGCTGACAGGTCGCCGTTGCTTTCGGCCCGCTGCTGCACGTCGAGTGCTTGCTCGGGTGGCTTCGGGGGCGCGGGGTCGGCGCCCTGCCCCGGCACCTTCTTGGCGGGTGCTTTCTTGGCTGGGGCCTTTTTGGCGGGCGCCTTCTTCGCAGGTGCCTTCTTGGCCGGCGCTTTCGCGGCCTTCTTCGCCGCCTTGGCGGGCGGCTTCTTCTCCGGCGGGATGCCGGCGCCGTCGGCTGCGCTGTTGGTTGGGTCCTGCGGGTCTGCCATGCGGCCGCTCCTCGAGCTTCCTCTGTCGTCGAGCCCCTCCGGGTTCAGGTCCCCATCATGCCAGGGCGCGTCGGGGCACCTCGCCCACCGCGTTCTCAGCGCCTGCCTCGCGCCGCCCACCACGCGCCGCCGGCGACGAGCGCCACCGCGACCGCCACGAATGGCCACACCGGGAGCGCGCCGCCGCCACCGGGGCTTGCGGCGGGAGGCCCGGGCGTGCCGCTGCCGGGCGCGGTGAGCCGAAACGACCAGGATCCGGACACCACGTGCCCGTCGGCGGAGGTGACGCGGTAATTCACCGTGTAGGTCCCCGCCGGCCCGAGGGCGCGCAGGGCGATGGCGACCACCGCGCCCTGGACGGTGGGCTCTCCGGTGGACCAGACGTTGCCGTCGGGCCCGACGACGGTCATGGCGGCGAACGTGCTTTGCAACTGCTCGTTGAAGGTGGCGCTCACCCGCTGTGGGCCCGTCGACAGCGCCGCATCGGCGGCGGGCTCGGTGGATACGCGGGTGGCATGTGCCGACGCGGCAGGCGCGGACAGCATGCCGATCGCGAACATGAGGCCGACGCATGCGCCAACCGCAAGGCGCTTCATGCCCGTCGGCGGATCAGTGCCATCGCGATGCCCGCTGCCGCGACCACCAGAGCGGCCCCAGCCAACACCCGGGCGGTGTCGTCGGCCGCAGTCGGGTGCGCGGGTGCGGGGTGGTCGGGTGACCCGTGGTCCTGGTGCGGTGCCGCCGATCCGGCAAGGGTGAGCATCGGTACCGGGTGCTCCGGCTCGCTCCCGTCGGGCAGCGGCGGCTGATCCCAGTTCACGACGGATCCGTCGGAGTAGGTCTGCGCGGCGGGAAAGCTGACGGTTTCGGTGTCGGGCAGCTTGACCGATAGCCGGAACAGGGCGAATTGATCCGCCCCGATCCCGCCGGTGAGGTTGGCCGTCCACGTCACCGAGCGCACGGTGCCGGACGCGGCGTCCCGGTCGAGCCTGGCCGTCCAGCCCGGCAGGCTTTCGGTGCGCGCCGATGCGACGTTGGGAAGCGTGATGGTCAGTGCGGTGGTGAGCGCCCCGGTGTTCGATTCGTTGGGCACCTGGAACGTGACGAGCGCCATGGCCCCGCGGACGGCGTTGTCGCTGCTGGCGTGCACGTGCGCCCACGCGGCGGGGATCTGGGCCGCCGATCCGAGATAGAGGGCGACGGCCGCGCCCGCGCCGATCAAGGTGCGCGAGAACCACCTGTTGGGAAGTGACATGCGGGGGCGCTGCCTTGCCTGCGGGCGGTCAGCTCAGCCCGAGGCGGGCCATCAGGTCCGCCTCGATCCCGTCGAGCTGCGACGAGATCGCGGCATGGGCCGCCCGGCGCCGCGCAGCGGGCATGTTCTCCGCGGCCGTCACCGCCGCCGCCAGATCGGTGAGCCGCTCGGCGATGGCGGACGCGAACTGCTTGGTCTCGGCGTCCTTGGGCTTTTTGTCCTGCACCGTTCGCAGCGACTTTTCCGCCCCCGCGATGCGGGCCGACAGCTGGGCGCCGTGACCGGAGAATTGGCCGATCTGAGCCAGCGGAATGCCGAGTTGATCGGCGCGGCGCTGGTCGATCATCGCGCGCGCCGCGATCGCCGCCCGATAGATGACCGGGGTGAGGATCGGCGCGAGCAGCCGGGACACCGTCAGCACCCGGCGAATCCGTGTCGGTGACAAGATCTTGCCCTCCCGCGCGGCCTTGAGTTCGGCCTCCGCGACCTTCAGCGCATTGCGGTCGCTGTCTCGTTGCGCCTTGATCTGCGCGCGCAGCGCCTTGCTTTCCGCCCGTTGAGCGGATTTGACACGGCGGACCTCGTTTTTGGCGGCCAGCTTGGCCTCGAGCTTTGCGCGGGCCCTGATCGCTCGGGCTTCAGCGCGACGCGTCGCGCGGCTCTTTCGCTTGCCGAACAGGCCCATTCCCGGCCGCCTCCCGGTTGTCTCGTGACTATCGCTCTCGCAGCTGCGCGATGCGCTGAGCCAACCCTAATCGGAATGGGCGGGCGACAGCCCGCCAGGGCACGCCCGACGGCCGGTGCCAGGCGTGGGACGTCAGGCCTCTAGGTGCTCGGCGCGGCGCAACTCGTTGACCCGCTCCATGACCTCACGCTGCGCCTCAGGGGACAGCTCGGCCGCACGCACCGCGATGCGGCGCACATTGTCGTCGCGCGTCGTGGCCAACCACGACAGTTCCTTGTCGAGCTTCTCGTAGTACTCGTCGTCGGTGAAGTACGCCGACTTGATGCGGAAGAAGTTGGCCAAAGCGGCCATGGTCGCCGTGGACGGGTTGGTGCGGTTGCCCGAACGCAACTGGGACAGGTAGGGAGCCGACATCGTTATGCCCTCCGCCTTGAGTGCCGCGATCACTTCCGCGGAGGTGTGCGGCCCGCGTCCGGGCGGATACACAGTGTCGAACAGGCGGTTCAGGCGAGCAGCGAATGTCGTGCTCATCGATATGACCTCCACTTGGCTGTAGAAGTGAACTATTACCTAGGTATATTTGCTGATCATGGTAGCGAGGCTCGGTGAACGCAACCAGGTGCAAACCCCAAACGAATCCCGCCCGGCGTAGCTGACAGTTGCCAACTCCCCACTTGACGAGCGTCTAACTGATTCGCTGGGGTGTCCACCAAATGGGCGAAACTCACAGGTTATCTGCAGAATTCGGCACCCGTTCCGAAGTGGCGGGCTGACAGACCGCTGACGGACGCGATAATATGCCAGGCTGCGCGGAGAAACCGCACCGCAACGGGCCGCGGAGCCGGCCCGATTTAGCCAACCCTTTGCTGCCGAGCGCATGGGCGGTCCGGATGAGCGCAGGCTGCCCGGCAGGCGGCTCCCGCAGCGCGTGCTCGAGGCGCCGTTAACTTAGCCGGAATCCGGTGTCCGGCGCCGAGTGCGGCGACGATCGCGCGCCGCCGCGGCGTCTGCGCCACCGCCGTCACGGAGACGGCCCCGGCCACGGGCGCGGCCGCGGCGCCGGCGCCCAGAACGCCGCCATCGCCGGCGCGGTTCATCCCTCTTCCCGCGGGCGTCGACCATGACACCGGTCACGAAGCGAATCGCGATTAGCGCGGCTGGGCGACCGCTCTGGAATCCGGTTCCCGAACCGTTTCCGGTCCAGTTACGCGGCGAGCAGCATCGCCAGTATCGCCGTATCGGGATGGCTGATCGGGTCGACGCCGACCCGGCTCACCATGGAGGTGATGGTGCCGTCGGCCTCTGCTTCCACCCACGCCGCCCGATGCTCGAGTCCCAGATAAGGCAAGCCGGGCAGCAATACGCATCCCGACGCCGCCCCGGTGCATTCGGGCAATGACGGCGTGGTTTCCGAAGGCGGGTGCAACATGAATAAGGCCGGCGGCTGATGGTCGGCGAAATAACCCGGCTGAATTGCCGATTCACCGAAAACCGTTCCCTCGGCCAGCACCAGGCCAACCGTGCCCGGCTCGGGCTCATCCGGCAATTCCTCGCGGGCGCCGAAGACCGTTGTGGTGGAAAGCAATCCGGGCAGCGACGCGATTCGGACCGCAACCATGAGCAACTGGGCCCATTCCTTGGTCGAGTCGGGCCACCGGCCCGAAATGACGAACCCTTTCAAGGCGCCACGTGAATGGAACGGGGAAACCCCGATAGGCCGATCCGGCCCAGTTTCCATTTCGACCTCCGCGCGACGCCTCCGCTTGGAATAACCACACTGGTAAGTCCGAATAATCAAGCATGCCTGCGGCTTAGGCCCCGTGCAACACGACACGGTGGGTGGCGCGGACGTTGTCGCGCAGCCGAGCACGGGATCAGACAAACGACTGGGGCGCCGCGCAACCGCGCGACGCCCCAGTCGATCGACATAGCTCAGCCGAAAATCAGACCCTGGGTCTTCGAGGTGGCGGCCGCATACCGCTTCTGCACATCCGCCCAGTTGACGACGTTCCAGAACGCCTTGACGTAATCCGCCTTGACGTTCTTGTACTGCAGGTAGAAGGCGTGCTCCCACATGTCGACCTGCAGCAGGGGGATGATGCCGAGCGGAACGTTGGCCTGCTGGTCGTAGAGCTGGAAGGTCAGCAATCGGCTGCCCAGGGTGTCGTAACCCAGGACCGCCCAGCCCGATCCCTGCAGACCGTTGGCGGCCGCGCTGAACTGCGCGCGGAATCGGTCGAAGGATCCGAACGCGTCGTCGATCGCGGCGGCCAGGTCACCGGTCGGCTTGTCGCCGCCGTCCGGCGACAGGTTCTTCCACCAGATCGAGTGGTTGACGTGGCCGCCCAGGTGAAAGGCAAGGTTCTTTTCGTTCAGGAAGATCGCAGCGTGGTCCTCGTTGGCGCGGGCCTCTTCCAGCTTGGACAGAGCGTCGTTAACGCCTTTGACGTACGTGGCGTGGTGCTTGGTGTGGTGGATCTCGTTGATCTGCCCGGAGATGTGCGGTTCCAACGCTGCATAGTCCCAGTCCAAGTCGGGCAGGGTGTATTCAGCCACGGCATTCCTTTCTTCGATTATCGTCTTGACGCTCCAGTCATGCGGGGCCGCCTCACGGCGGCCGGCCGTGATCAACCCTGCTCCATGACCGCGCGCTCCGCAAGAACGACCCTTGTGAGCCAGCACGCGGATACCCGCTCAGCAGCGATTCAAGACAAGACGATGAGGGCGAGCACCGCCAGCAACGCCAAGGCGATCAGCCCGGCGCGCAGCGCGGCGATGCTGTAACTGTGATTCCACGCCGGCGAGCCGCAGTACGACTTCGACGGGCCCGGTGCCCCCGGACCGAACGAATGCGTGGCCATCAATCGCCTTTCAACCCCCGGTCACCTCGCGTCAGTGAGGTGAGTCACAAACACGTTTCGAGAAGGCGATCATAGCGCTTTGTGGCGAGCTTGCGAAAATATCGCGCTGAACTGCGGGTTGGCGACGATGACGCGCTCGGTCGCGCGATCTGGTCGGGGGAGAAATGCTCCGCTATTGCGGTGCCCGCGTGGGCGCTTAGCGAGGCAATCGATTTCGCTCAGAGGCTAGTTTGGGCTGTCGATGACACGCCCACGTAACCGCGCCGTTATCCACAGTTACAACGCGGGAGGGCCCAATGGCTGTAGTGATGCTTCCTGTACCCCGAACACACCTGTGGATAAACCTGTGGAAACTGTGGATAGTCCGCGCCGGGTCGCTCGGTTGCCGGGCCCGCTCGATGCGTCGACGACGACGGGCCGCTTGGCGGACCGCGGCCCGCGTTCCTCGGCCCGCGTCGGGGCGGCGCTAGTCTGGTCCGGTGATCCAGGTGTGCTCCCAGTGCGGCACCCGCTGGAATGTGCGCGATCGACAACGTGAATGGTGTCCCCGCTGCCGCGGGGCCTTGATGGCTCCCGCACCGGACGCCCCGCCGGCCGACCCGCGCTGGAGTGCCCCCGGCGCCTCGACGCCGGCCCGCCCCTCGAAAGCGCCGGCGTGGCAGCGCACGCCGCCACGGCTGCCTCCCGGCTATCGCTGGATAGCGGTGCGGCCCGGTGCCGCGCCACCGGCGAGACGCAGGCGCCGTCCCCTGGGCCCCACACCGCGCTACAGCGTCATACCCCGCTGGGGCTTGGCCGACCGCGTCGAGCAGGCGTCCACACTCGCCGAGGCCCCCGCGCAGCCGGGGCCGTCGGCGCAGAACGTTCGCACCACGTCCTTCGTCAGCGTTCTGGTGCTCAGCATCGCCGCCCTGGTCTACGTGGTGCGGTATGTGCTGCTGGTGATCAACCGCGATACCTTGCTGAATTCGTGGGTGGCCCTGGGCGCCGACTGGTTCGGCGTGCTCGCCAGCGTGGGCGCGGCCGCGGCGGTGATCGCCTCCGGGGTGCTGCTGGTCGGCTGGATGATCGCCCGTCGCGCCGCCGTGTTCGCCCATCATGGCCTGCCCGAGCCGCGCTCCCCGCGGGCATTGTGGGCCGACTGTGTCGTACCGTTCGCCAACCTGCTGTGGGCCCCGGTCTACGTGATCGAGCTGGCGCTCCTCGAAGAGCACTACGGCCGGTTGCGCCGCACCATCCTGCAGTGGTGGGCCGCGTGGGTCTGCAGCTACCTGGTGTCCATCGCCGCCATCGCGACCAGCTTCGCCACCGACGCCCAGGGCGTCGCCAACAACACCGTGCTGATGGTGGTCGCGTACCTGTTCGCGGCTGTCACGCTGGCCGCCGCCACCCGCGTCTTCGAGGGATTCCAGCGCAAACCCGTCGCACGGCCCGCGCATCGCTGGGTCGCGGTCCCCGATGACCGGCCCGCCCCGCCGGCGTCGGCTGATCCAGTTGAGTTGAAGGGGCAGGAACCGGCAGCATAGGGATATGACGTGGGCCGACGAGGTGCTCGCCGGGCATCCCTATGTCGTCGCCCACCGCGGCGCTTCGGCCGCGCGGCCCGAACACACGCTGGCCGCCTACGACCTCGCGCTCAAGGAGGGCGCCGACGGCGTGGAATGCGACGTGCGGCTGACCCGCGACGGCCATCTGGTGTGCGTGCACGACCGGCGGCTCGACCGGACCTCGACCGGCGCGGGCTTGGTCAGCACCATGACCCTCGCCGAACTGCGCGAGCTGGAGTACGGGGCCTGGCACGACAGCTGGCGAGAAGACGGCACGCACGGCGACACGAGTTTGTTGACGCTCGACGCGCTGGTTTCGCTGGTGCTGGATTGGCGTCGCCCGGTCAAGCTGTTCATCGAGACCAAGCATCCGGTCCGGTATGGCTCATTGGTCGAGACCAAGCTGCTCGCGTCGCTGCATCGTTTCGGCATCGCGGCGCCGGCCTCCGCGGACCGGTCCCGCGCGGTGGTGATGTCGTTTTCGGCGTCCGCGGTCTGGCGGATCCGGCGGGCCGCCCCGCTGCTGCCCACGGTGCTACTCGGCAGGACCGGCCGCTACCTGACCAGCGGTGCGCCCACCGCCATCGGCGCGACCGCCGTCGGGCCTTCCCTGTCGACGCTGAAGGAATATCCCCAGCTCGCCGACCGCGCCATCGCCCAGGGCAGGGCGGTCTACTGCTGGAACGTCGACAACTACGAAGACATCGATTTCTGCCGCGACGTCGGGGTGGCCTGGCTCGCCACGCACCACCCAGGTCGCACCAAGGCGTGGCTGCAGGGCAACCGGGCCGGCGAGGGCAGCGGTTAGGCCGACCGCTATTGCGGTTCGTCCGACGTGGGCACCGGCGTATCGGCAGCCAGCGACTGGAACAACCGGGCGGCCTCGTCGTGATTCCACACCACGACCGAGCCGGCGTCTCCGCTGGTGAACTGGCCGATCGGGACGGTCATCGTGATGGTCGAGCCGTGCAGCGCCCAGCCGAGCCGGACCAGATCCCAGACGTGGTCGCCCCGGTCGACGGTCAGCGCGTCGGCGGCCGCGCGCGGCACCGCATACCAGCGCCACGGATTGAGCCATACCGCGGGACTGGCGGCGCGCTGCAGCAGTGCCGCCACGAACTGACGTTGATTGACCATCCGGTCCAGATCGGCGCGGGGGGTGTCGCGTGACCTGACGTATCCGAGCGCGTTCCGGCCGTTGAGGGTGTGGCAGCCGGCCGGCAGGTCGATGCCGGCCAGTGGGTCGTCGAACGACGTCTTTGCGCACACCGTCACCCCGCCGAGCGCGTCCACCAACGCGGCGAACCCCCCGAACCCGACCTCCGCGTAGTGATCGAGGCGCAATCCGGTGGCCTGTTCCACCGTCTGGACCAGCAACTGGGCACCGCCCATCGCGAACGCG
>DASTKA010000777.1:0-6829 GCA_035716165.1 Mycobacterium sp.
CGCTGCTTTAGCGCGGTCGTCGAGCAAACTCGACGACTCGAAGCGTTCGATCTCGTCATAGAGCGTTTCCGAACCGCCGGCATCGAGCGCGCCGCCCTCGCGAAGCGAGTTGCACAGGCGGCAATTGTGCTGCGCCGCCCCACGCAGCCGAACCAGTTCGGAGGTGACGGGGTCGAGCGCACGCATTCGCGCCACCGCGATTAAAAAGTCGTTGAACACCGGACCCGACGGGTCGGTGGTGTGATCCCACGTCATCGGACCGTCGATCCAGCCCAGGTATTGCCCACCAAGCTCGAGCGCCTCCAGCCCGGCCCGCACCCGGGGCACGAAGTCGGCGATGTACATCTGCACGACGACACCAAAGGTGGCGTCCCCGAGCTGCTTCCACAGCCGCGACCGCTGCTCGGCGGTGACCGCCGCGACGTCGGCGCTGAATTGTTCGGCGAAGTCGACGACGGCGGCCTCGGCTTCGGATTCCGGCTCGCCCGCCTGGACGCTCGAGGGCAAGGCCGGCAGCGACATCGTCTGCGCGCATACCCGCCGAACCAGCGCCGCGATGCGACCGTCGCCCGGGCACAACGACACCAGCCGCGTGAGCTGGTCTTCTCGAACAGAAACCGGAGCCGCCATCCGTCACACGCTAGAACGCGTGTTGCCCGGCGGCAATGGACTACTGGGCCTGGCTCACCGAGGACATGTAGAAGTCCGGTATCCGCAGCGACGGCATCGCGGCGCGGGTGGCCCAATCACCCCATTCGCGCGGCAGCGTCTTTTCGCTGACGCCGGCCTCGGTTGCCCGCCGCAGCAGGTCCAACGGACTCTCGTTGAACCGGAAATTGTTGACGGCCGCCGTCACCTTGCCGTCCTCGATGAGGTAGACGCCGTCGCGGGTCAGCCCCGTGAACAACAGCGTGGTGGGGTCGACGACGCGGATGTACCAGAGCGTGGTCAGCAGCAGGCCACGCTCGGTGGCCGCGATCATGTCGTCCTGGCTGGCCGTCCCGCCGGTCATCACCAGGTTGTCGGCGGCCACCGCGACCTCGGTGTCATACTTGGCGGCCGTCGCCCGCGGATAGGCCAGCGCGTTGATCACCCCCTCGCGGATCCAGTCCACCTGATCGATCTCCATGCCGTTGTCGAACACCGACACCGTCTCCGAGGAACTGCTGACCGCGACAAACGGCGTGCAGGCAAGTCCGGGCGCCATCGGATCGGAGAAGAGCGTCAGCGGCAAGTCGGTGAGCCGCTCCCCCACCCGGGTTCCGCCGCCCGGCGCCGAAAACGCGGTCCGGCCCTCTTGCGCTCCGCGGCCCGCCATCGACCAGGCCATGTAGATCATCATGTCGGCCACCGTGGACGGCGGCATAATCGTCTCGTAGCGCCCGGCCGGCAATTCCACGCTGCGCTGCGCCCAGCCCAACCGCGTCGACAGTTGCTCGAGCAGCGAATCCGTTGGCACATCGACGAAATCGGGTGTGCCGATGCCCGCCCAGGCGCTGGCATCGCCGCGTTTGGCGTTGATCTCCACCGCACCGGTCGGCTGGGTGAAACGCCGCCGCAATCCCGTCGACGACGCCAGGAACGTCGTCGAAACACTATGGTGGGCAAAGCCATACAGCCGGTCCTCGCCGCGGAAGCCTCGACTCAGCGACTCGGCGACGTCGGAGAAAACCAGGGGCCCGGTGCCCGGCACCGGCGCGTCCCAATCGACGGGCACCCCGCTATCGCCGAGCAGCGGCGCGGCATCGCCTGCCTCCGGCGCCGCGCCGGCCGCCTCCTGCGACGCCGCCACCAGCCCGGGCAGCACCCGCGGATCGGCCTCGGCGGATACGACCGTGCCGATGCGCGCGCCGGACCCGCGACGCACCACCGAGATCACGGTCACGCTGCGGCTCACCGAAACCCCGTTGGTGGTCATCGAATTGCCGGCCCAGCGCAACGTGGCCTCGACCTTGTCGGTGACCAGCACCATGGTCTCGTCGGCGCCGCCGAGCTTGGCCGCCTCATCGAGCACGATGTTGACGACATGCTGCGGGGTGATCATCGGCCGCCCTCGGTGCGGGTGTTGAGCACATTGACGCCACGGAACAACGCTGACGGGCAGCCGTGGCTGACCGCCGCGATCTGCCCCGGCTGGGCCTTGCCGCAGTTGAACGCCCCACCCAGGCGCCAGGTCGACGGGCCCCCCACGGCCTCCATCGAGTTCCAGAACTCCGTCGTGGTGGCCTGATACGCGACGTCGCGCAACTGACCGTCGAGCCGGCCGTCGCGGATCTGGAAGAATCGCTGACCGGTGAATTGAAAGTTGTAGCGCTGCATGTCGATCGACCACGATTTATCGCCGACGATGTAGATGCCGTCCTCGACCCGGCCGATCAAGTCGTCGGTGCTGATGTCCTCGGGTGCCGGCCGCAGCGACACGTTGGCCATGCGCTGGATCGGCACATGATGCGGCGAGTCGGCATACGAGCACCCGTTGGAGCGCGGCTGCCCGAGCCGCTGGGCGAAGACCCGGTCCAGCTGGTAGCCGGTGAAGATTCCGTCGCGCACCAGATCCCAGCTTTGGGCCGCCACCCCTTCGTCGTCGTAACCGATCGTGGCCAAGCCGAATTCGACCGTGCGGTCGGCGGTCACGTTCATCACCGGTGACCCGTACCGCATGGTGCCCAGCTTGTCCGGCGTGGCGAACGAGGTTCCGGCGTAGGCGGCCTCGTAGCCGATCGCGCGGTCGTATTCTGTTGCGTGCCCGATCGATTCATGAATCGTCAGCCAGAGGTTGGTCGGGTCGATCACCAGGTCTTTGCGCCCTGGAATGACGGTGGGCGCCTTGACCTTTTCGGCCAGCAAGGACGGCAGTTGGGCCAGTTCGTCGGTCCAGTTCCACACCTCGTCGTCGGCCAGTGCCTCCCAACCCCGCCCCGTCGGCGGCACCAGCGTCCGCATCGAGTCGAAGCTGCCGGCCGCCGGATCGACGGTCACCGCTTCCAGCGCGGGCAACACCCGCACCCGCTGCTGGGTGATCGAGGATCCAAAGCTGTCGGCGTAAAACGTCTGCTCCTTGACGGCGGTCAGGATCGCCGACACATGGTTGATGCCGTCGGCACTCAGCAGCCGCCCGGAGTAGTCCTCCAGCACGGCGATCTTGTCGGTGGTCGAGATCTCGAACGGGTCGATCCGGTAGTCCGATACCCAGGAGGCGTCGGCGTAGACCGGTTCGGGTGCCAGCTCGACGCGCTCGCTGCTCAGCGTCGCCAGCGTGGTCGCGACGTGCACCGCGCGCCGGGCGGTCTCGGCGGCCACCGACGGGACCAGCTCCGCGTGCGAGGCGAATCCCCAGGTGCCGTCAACGATCACTCGCACCGCCAGGCCGACCTCGCGATTGATCACCGCGGTCTCCAGCTCGCCGTCGCGCAGCTGGATGATCTCGGTGATGATGCGATGAACCCGCAGGTCGGCGTGCGTCGCCCCGGCGGCTTTGGCCGCAGAGAGCGCGGCTTCGGCCAGGTCGTGGCGCGGCAGGTTCAGGAAGTCGGCATCGATCCCCCGGTTCGGTGTCACGCTTCCACGGTAATGGCGCTCACCCCAAACCCCGGCGGCGCCCGCTTTAATTACCCCATGGCCAGCGCGGTGTTGAGGAAACAACCTCGATCCACCGCGCTGGGCTACGCGCTGCTGGCGCCCAGCCTGTTCGGCGTGCTCGCCTTTCTGCTGCTGCCCATCCTGGTGGTGCTCTGGCTGAGCCTGTGTCGATGGGATCTGCTCGGCCCGCTGCACTTTGTGGGCCTGTCCAACTGGCGATCGGTGCTGACCGACGCCGGGTTCGGCAACTCGCTGATCGTCACGGTCATCTTCGTGGCGATCGTGGTGCCGGCGCAGACCGCGCTGGGACTGCTGGCCGCGATCATGCTGGCCCGCCAGCTTCGCGGCACCACTTTGTTTCGCACGCTGTTTGTGCTGCCGTGGATTTGCGCGCCGCTGGCCATCGCGGTGCTGTGGCGCTGGATCCTCGCCCCCACCGACGGCGCCGTGAGCACCGTGTTGGGGCACAGCATCGAATGGCTGTCGGATCCCAGCTTTGCGCTACCGCTCGTGTCGGCCGTGGTGGTGTGGACCAACGTCGGCTACGTTTCGTTGTCGTTCCTGGCGGGCCTGCTGGCGATTCCCGACGAGATTCACGCCGCCGCACGTACCGACGGCGCGACCGCCTGGCAGCGGTTCTGGCGCATCACCATGCCCATGCTGAGGCCGACGACCTTCTTTGTTCTGGTGACCGGGATCGTCAGCACCGCACAGGTTTTCGACATGGTGTACGCACTGACCGGTGGCGGACCGGCTGGCAGCACCGACCTGGTGGCCCATCGCATCTACGCCGAGGCTTTCGGTTCGGCGTCGATCGGCCGGGCGTCGGTGATGGCGGTGGTGCTGTTCGTGATCCTGATCGGTGTCACCCTGGTGCAACAGATGTATTTCCGGCGACGGATCAGCTATGACCTCACCTAGTCGGGTCACCAATGCACTGATTTATGCCGGGCTTTCGCTGGGCGCGTTGATCACGTTGGCGCCGTTCGCACTTGGATTGATGACGTCGTTCACCTCGGCGCACCAATTCGTCACGGGCACCCCCTTGCAGCTGCCACGGCCGCCCACGCTGTCGAACTTCGCCAACCTGGGCGGGGCCGGGTTCGGCCGCGCGGCGGCGGTGACCGCCTTGATGACGGCGGTAATTCTGGTGGGCCAGTTGACCTTTTCGGTGCTCGCCGGATATGCCTTCGCCCGCCTGCAATTCCCCGGGCGTGACGCGCTGTTCTGGGTGTACATCGCGACGTTGATGGTGCCGGCAACGGTCACGGTGGTGCCGATGTACCTCATGATGGCCCAGCTCGGTCTGCGCAACACGTTCTGGGCGTTGGTGCTGCCGTTCATGTTCGGGTCGCCGTACGCGATCTTCTTGCTGCGCGAGCACTTCCGCATCATCCCGAACGACTTGATCAACGCCGCCCGCCTGGACGGGGCCAATACGCTGGACGTGATCGCGCACGTGGTGATCCCGTCGAGCCGCCCGGTACTTGCCGCGCTGACGTTGATCACGGTGGTCTCGCAGTGGAACAACTTCATGTGGCCGTTGGTGATCACCAGCGGTCACAAGTGGCGGGTGCTCACCGTCGCGACCGCCGATCTGCAGTCGCGGTTCAATTCCCAATGGACACTGGTGATGGCGGCGACCACGATCGCGATCGCCCCGCTGATAGCGCTGTTCGTAGTGTTCCAGCGCCACATCGTCGCGTCGATCGTCGTCTCGGGACTGAAGTGAGCCGGCCTCGATTTTCCACCCTGGCCGCGGGAGCCGTCGCGCTGGTGGCGGTGCTGCTGGCCGCGATGGCGGTGCTGCTCGATTACTCCGGCCAGCCCCATGGCGGCAGAACCGTCGTCACGGTGCGTATCTGGGGCGACCAGATCGGCGCGGCCTATCGTGAATCGTTCGAGGCCTTCACCCGCGTCCATCCCGACATCGACGTGCATCTGAACTTGGTGGCGTATTCGAGCTACTTCAACACTCTGCGCACCGACGTGGCCGGCGGCAGCGCCGATGACATCTTCTGGCTATCCAATGCTTACCTAGCCGCCTACGCCGACAGCGGCCGGCTACTGAATATCGGTGAAGTGCTCGGTCCCACGGCCGCCGCGGATTGGGAGCAGCCAGTCGTCGAGCAGTTCACCCGCAACGGCACCCTGTGGGGCGTGCCGCAACTGACCGATGCGGGAATCGCGTTGTACTACAACGCGGATCTTCTGGCCGCGGCCGGCGTCGATCCCGCCGAACTGAACACCTTGCGGTGGAGCGCCACCGACGATGACACTTTGCGCCCACTACTGGGCCGGCTCACCGTCGACGCCGACGGATACCGCGGCGACACACCGGCTTTCGATGCTGGGCGGGTTCGGCAGTGGGCGTACAACGCGGCCAACGACCCCCAGGGCATCTACCTGAACTACATCGGTTCGGCCGGCGGGGTGTTTCAGCGGGGCGACACGTTCGCGTTCGACAACCCCGCGGCCGTGACGGCCTTTCGGTATCTGGTCGACCTGATCAATCGCGATCACGTCGCGCCGCCCGCCGCCGACACCAACGACAACGGCGACTTTTCCCGCAACCAGTTCGTGGCCGGCAGGATGGCGCTGTTTCAGTCCGGTACCTACAGCCTGGCGCCGGTGGCGCGTGATGCCCGATTCCACTGGGGCGTGGCGATGATGCCCGCCGGCCCGGCGGGACGGGTGAGCGTCACCAACGGCATTGCCGCGGCGGGCAATGCGGCGACGAAGCACCCCGAGGCGGTGCGTCAGGTGTTGGCCTGGATGGGCAGCAAGCAGGGCAACGAATATCTGGGCCGCTACGGTGCGGCTATCCCCGCAGTGTTATCGGCCCAACCGGTGTACTTCCGGTACTGGGCCGACCGGGGTGTGGACGTCACGCCCTTCTTCGCCGTGTTGAACGGTCCGCGCATCGCGGCCCCCGGCGGTGCGGGCTTTGCCGCCGGATACGATGCGCTAAAGCCGTACTTCGATGAAATGTTCTTGGGCCGCGGCGATGTCGCGGCGACGCTGCGGCGGGCTCAGGCGGCAGCCAACGCCGCCGCGGCACGGCGCTGAAGCCCCATCACTGGGCGTCGCCCGCTGCTCGCTCGACCGTCTGGTCGTTGAGCGCGCTGTGGTGGCGACCCCAGACGAAATAGACGATCAGCGCCACTAACACCCAGGCGCCGAACGCAATCCAGGTGTACCAATGCAGGCTGGCGAGGATGTAGCCGCAGGCCGCCACCGAAAGGATCGG
>DASTKA010000778.1:0-5486 GCA_035716165.1 Mycobacterium sp.
CAGCGGGAGCCGGCTCGTAATAGATTGCTGCTAGGCCTGTTCCAGCGCCTCGCCGAGTGATTGAAGAACCTTGTTGTGCTGCGAGTTGACCAGCGTGTGACCCACCACCAACGCAGCAACGACTGGCCATTCCATGATCCCAAATACGGCCATCGCAACGATGCCGGCGTAGAAAGCAAGACGTTCCGGTGGCGGTACAGTCAGGCAGACGCTCCTGGGCGACGACGGGGAAACCTTACACGCCCGCCGAACTTTCGCTTTACTCATCACGCGTCCTGATCTCCCGACCGAGCCGCATGCCCATGGGCGTGACCGTCGCGGCTGCCCCGAGATTGTCAGTGACCATCGGCTGCCGGATGACCGCCGCTGAGCTCGGCGCCGTTGACAATTGTGCGCCGCCGGGTTGCTCCGCCAGGGGCCTTGTCGTTTGTCCTGGCCGCATGGCCGCTTGGCGCGTCGAATAGTAAGTCGCGCAATTGTTTGCGTCCGCGGTTGAGTCTCGAACTTACGGTTCCTTGCCGGGTGTCCGTCATGGCGGCGATCTCCTTGTAGGAGTATCCCACAATGTCGGCGAAATACACGGCGATGCGAAACTGCTCGGGCAAGGCCATCATTGCCGCCTTGAGGCAGGGGTCGGGCAGCACTTCGAGCGCGTGGTCCTCGGCCGACCGGAGGCCACCGGGGGTGCGTGCGGCACTGGCGACCAGCTGTTGATCGGTGATCTCGCCAGTCGGATGTTCTGCGGGACGGCGCTTTTGCCTCCGATAGCCGCTGATATAGGTGTTGGTCATGATGCGCCGCAGCCACGCGTTGAGGTTAGTTCCCGGCTCGAATGCCCGCAGACCGGCATAAGCGTTGAGCACGGTTTCTTGCAACAGGTCCTCCGCGTCCGCTCGATTCGAGGTCATCCGAAGAGCTTGGCGATAGAGAGGCTCAAGGAGCGGTATGACGGCGTCTTCAAATTGAGCGCTCAACGGACCTTCTGGCACCTTTGTACATTCCACGCGCACGCGACCCACGTTATGTTCCTTCCATCGCGAAAAGCATTGGCACGTGTCGAGGCTGGCTACCGCTTGCGCGAGTCAGGCAGGGCCTGTGCGAGACGCTCGAGCGTCTCGAGGAACCGGTGAAGTAGCGTGTGGCGCCGATTTCGGCAACCAACGCCGTCTTGGTTGGGCCCGCGTTCAAGCGCGTTCCTTCTCGGACCGAGCCCGGCCTGATGCAGTCATTACCGCGGGTACGGTATTGCTTCGCCTCCACAGCACCTCCTCTCTTGCCAATCTGGTGTCAGCATCCACTGCCCCGGGGTGAGTGGTCATCACCCGCCGAGGCAATTCATCCGGATGAGCGCCCGCGCCACCTACTAGATCAAGTTGGCAGTCAGGTGCTGTGACTACTGCTGTAGTGGTGCGCCGGCGGCTCGCTTCGCCCTCGGCCCCCGCGATCGACTGCCATCCACACGTCGAACTATCACCCGGGTGAATGACGGAGGTGGGCGACGACAGTTCACCCCCCTCCGCGCCATGCTCTTAACGTCTACACGCGCACAGCCGTGTTCTGTTGTGTGAGAAGCACAGCGGGAAACTCATCGCATCCCAGCGATACCTTGCGTGGAGCAGGCTAGGACAGAACACAACCATCGCACTGAGCAAGGAGGACATGGTGAGCGTCGCCAGGAGAATGCTGGAGACCTATCCACGAGATCTAGGCCGGATCGATAGAGCCAAGCTGGTCGAATGTATCGACGCCTGTATCGAATGCGACCAAGCCTGCACAGCGTGTGCAGACGCCTGCCTCAGTGAAGACGACGTCAATCACTTAGCCAAATGCATCCGTACTTGCCTTGACTGCTCCGATGTCTGCGCGACAACCGGCCGCGTCTTGTCCCGGCACACGGACTACGACGCCAACTTGACTAGGACCGTGCTCCAAACGTGCGCCACCGCCTGTAAGACAAGCGCTGACGAGTGCGACAAGCATGCGCCGAAACACGAGCACTGCCGCGTGTGCGCCGAGGCATGCCGTCGCTGTGAACGAGCCTGCCGCGACCTTGTTGAGGCGCTGGGTTGAGGCAACCAAGCAGCCGGTGTGGGCTGTCCAAAGCTGCACGATGTCAATCTCTTGCGAGACTTCGCTGCGGCGGTGTGACCTTGGCGATACGGAATGGAGACCGCGCTGATGGCGATTTCTGAATTCGATGACGTGGAGGCCCATCTGCTCGAACCAGAAGAAAGCCTGGACTCAGAACAGACTGGCATCGACCTCGACGAAGGTTACTCGCCGCCGGAACGCCCGCGTGAACTGCGGGCGTGGGGTCTCACCGCGAGGGAAGCGCGGACCCATGAAAGTCTGGCGCGCCGGCTGGCCCGTGAGGTGCCCGACGTTACCGATCAGTGGGATGGCGACGGAATCGGTGACACCGCCGACAGCGATGGTGAGCTAATCGACGATCAGGTCGGCGACATGCGCGCGGGTCGGCTCGTCGCCTTCGCCTTGGACGCGACGGATCCAGGTACGGATTACCGTGCCCACGACGTCGGTATTGACGGCGGCGCTGCCTCGGCTGAGGAAGCCGCCATGCATATCGTCGTCGATGAAGACACCAGCGATGGTGCGGGATGGCGTCTCTGATGACCTGGCGTCCGTCCACTTGGTGAAATTTGAGCTGTGGTGACCCGCATTGTGATCCTCGGTGGCGGCCCGGCCGGGTACGAGGCGGCATTGGTTGCGGCTGCACGAGGTCCCGCCGTAGCCCGCGTCACCGTCGTCGATTCCGGCGGGATCGGCGGCGCCGCAGTGCTGTGCGACTGCGTGCCATCGAAGACCTTTATCGCCTCCACGGGGCTGCGCAGTGAACTGCGACGCGCAACCCGCCTGGGTTTCGACATCCACATCGACGACGCCGAGATCTGTTTGGCGGAAATCCACCAGCGGATCAAGACGCTCGCTACCGAACAATCAGTGGATATCACCGCCCAGCTGCTGAGCATGGATGTCGAGTTGATCGCGGGACACGGCGAGCTGGTCGACGCGGCTCCCGGTCTGGCGCGTCACCGCGTCAAGGTGACCGCGCGCGACGGCAGCACCATGATCCGCGATGCCGATGTGGTGTTGATCGCCACCGGCGCCAGCCCCAGGATCCTGCCGTCGGCGCCCCCCGACGGCGAGCGCATCCTGACCTGGCGGCAGCTCTACGACCTGGACTCGCTACCCGACCACCTCATCGTGGTGGGTTGCGGGGTGACCGGCATCGAATTCGCCAACGCCTACACCGAACTGGGTGTGACAGTGACGCTGGTAGCCAGCCGCGACAGGGTGTTGCCGTACGAGGACGCCGATGCCGCGGAGGTGATCGAGGAATCGTTCGCTCAACGCAAGGTCAAACTGATCAAACAGGCCCGGGCACAATCGGTGAGGCGCACCGACGACGGGGTGCTGGTAACAATGACCGATGGCCGCACCGTCGAGGGCAGCCACGCATTGATGACACTTGGGTCAGTGCCCAACACCGGCCGGCTAGGTCTACAGCGGGTGGGCATCGAACCCGGGCCGGGCAACTACATTGTCGTCGACCGGGTATCGCGGACATCGGTCGCGGGCATTTACGCCGCCGGGGACTGCACTGGTCTTCTGCCGTTAGCCTCAGTCGCCGCAATGCAGGGCCGGATCGCGATGTATCACGCGCTCGGTGAAGCCGTTAATCCGCTCCGGTTGCGCACCGTCGCGGCGACGGTGTTCACCCACCCCGAGGTCGCGGCGGTCGGCGTCTCGCAGACCGCGATCGAGGACGGCTCGATTCAGGCCCGCATTGTCATGCTGCCGTTGAAAACCAATGCGCGGGCGAAGATGTCGGAGCTGCATCAGGGCTTCGTCAAACTATTTTGCCGGCAGGACAGCGGCATCGTGATCGGTGGCGTAGTGGTCGCGCCGATCGCTTCGGAATTGATACTGCCGATCGCGATGGCTGTTCAAAACCGGATCACCGTTGACGATTTGGCGCAAACGCTAGCGATCTATCCGTCCCTATCCGGCTCGATCACCGAGGCAGCCCGCCGGCTCATAGCCCGCGATGATCTGAACTGATGCACGACCTCGATTAGGCCGACGAATGCTCTGTGGTTCCGGTGGTGGTTGATGCCGCATCGCGTCGCTCGACGAGCGATTGCCATCGTCGGACTGCCTGTGGCCCTGTGGTGGCTGCAGCCGTGGAAGTTGTTGATCAGGACCGCTGCCGATGAAACGCTGCCGCTTGGAGCGCAGATCACCTGCTGTGGAGAATTCACCGGCCACATCCACCGAACCAGCGGTGCTGCGCGCCTCCTAACCCTAGGCGACGGGACACAGATTCTGCGGCTGGAAAATCTGCATACCACTTTGGGACCACGACTGCGCGTCTGGCTCAGCGATACACCGGTCGACCATGCCAGATTCCCATGGCGAAAGTTTGTGCACAGCAACCACATAGATCTCGGCCGCCTACGCGCCAACCGGGGTAGCACCAATTACGCTGTGCCCAGCGGCGCCGACACCGACGCACTCAGCAGCGTAATCCTGTGGTGCGAGCGCTTCAGTGTGTCCTTCGGCGCCGCGCAATTGCGACCCCTGCTCCAATGAGTCCCTCGGCGAAGCGTGCGTCACTTGGGTCACAGCATCTGCGTTATCACCCGGGTGAATCGTGCAGAGGGGTGGTGACAGATGGATCAGGGTCGAGCGATGCTCTTGCGGGAGACCTCCATAGCCGTTTACAACGCGGCGGTCCAGGACGCCGTGGTCACCAAGGAACCCAGGACCTCGTGTGATCGATCCCTAATCCCATGTGGATACCCGAATACCAAACAGGAGAAGAGAGATGAACACGGTCCCACTTCACCGTCAAGCGGAGAAGGCAGAACCGACCACCTCGGTTGTGATCGTCGGCAGCGGGTTCGCCGCTTTCAAGTGCGCGCGCGGACTGGCGCGGCGGTTAGACAGGGCGCGCGCCTCGGATGTGAGGGTGACCATTGTTTCGCCGGTCGACTACATGCAGTACACGCCACTGCTGGCCGATGTGGCCGGTGGGCTGGTCGACCCGCGGTTTGTCTGTATTCCGCTGGCCGGAACGCTCAAGGGCGTGCATGCCGTGCGCGGCCGGGTCGACAGTGTTGACTTCGACCGCCGTACGCTCTCGTTCACCGATCCGGAGGGCCGGGTGCGGACGGTGTCGTGGGATCGGCTGGTCTTAACCCCGGGCTCGGTGACCCGGCTGTTCGATACGCCCGGTTTGGCCACGCACGCACGCGGGTTGAAGTCGACGGCCGAAGCGCTGTATCTACGTGATCATGTGATCGAGCAGCTGGAACTGGCTCACGTCGACGAAAATGGGGCGCGCGCGGCCGCGCGGCGCACGATTATCGTTGTCGGTGCGTCGTATTCCGGCTCCGAATTGACGGCGCAGCTGCGCGCCCTCGCCGACGCAGCGGCGAAGCAGATCGGCTTCGATCGTGCCT
>DASTKA010000779.1:0-5125 GCA_035716165.1 Mycobacterium sp.
CGGCAGCAGCACGCTGCCGGTGAGCAAGAACAGCAGCACGAAGGTGATCGCCGCCATCAACCCGAGGACCAGCGGTAGCCGGTCCGTCACGGCATCGACGCTGTCGCGGTTGACCTGCGCCACCCCGCCCATCTCGATGGCTCGGCCCGCGGGTCCGCGCACCGCGTGCAACCGCTTGAGCTGGGCGTCGTTTGCCGTCGAGAACAGCGGCGCCGTGCTGCTGACGGACAGGAACGCGCTGCCACCCGCCAGCCCGGTGGCCCCGCCCGGTGGGCCCACCCGCTTGCCGGCCGCGAAGGTGCCGCCGGGGGCCGACACCGCCGACACGTCGGCGACTTGCGACAGGTCGGCGGCGTAGGCGTCGAAGTCGGACGGTTTCAGGCCGGCGGCATCGGGAACGACGACGGGCACCGAGGTGGCCGAGTCGTGCGCGAAATCGTTGCGCAGCGCATCACCGACCTGATGCGCCGACGCCGTGCGCGGCAGCACCCGGTCGTCGGGGAAGCCCCACGTCACGCGGAGGAACGGATATCCGAGCAGTAGCAAAAGCGCGACGACGGTCAGGCCGATCGGTGCCCAGCGGCGCATCACGAACTTGGTGGAGCGATACCAGAACAGTTGCTCGACGGGCTTGTGCACCGGTTCAGGGCGCCGCAACGCCCGCCGCAGCAACCGGCGGACGTCCAGCGCGTCCAGCCGGGGTCCCAGGAGCACTATCGCGGCCGGGGTTAGCACGATCGAGGCGGCCGCGACGAAGGCGACGGTGGCCACACCGGCATAGGCGAACGACTTGAGGAAGTACATCGGGAACGCCACCGTCGCCGACATCGACAACGCCACGGTGACCGCGGAGAACAGCACGGTGCGGCCGGAGGTGGCCATGGTCCGGACGAGTGCCGCGTCCCGGTCGTGGCCCTCGGCCAATTCGTCGCGGTAGCGGCTGACGATCAGCAGGGTGTAGTCGATGGCAAGGGCCAGGCCCAGAGCGGTGCTCAGATTGAGGGCGAAGATCGAGACTTCGGTGGTAAAGGTGATGAGGCGCAACACCGACATCGAACCCACGACGGCCAGCGCGCCCAGCGTCATCGGCAGCGCCGCCGCCAGCAGCCCCCCGAACACCCAGATCAGCACCAGGAAGCTCAGCGGGAGCGCGATCATCTCCATCACCAGCAGGTCGGCCTGGTTCTGCGTGTTGATCTGGGCGTACTGCATCGCGGCGCCGCCGGCGCGGACGGTGACGCCATCGCGGTCGTGGATGAACTGGTCCGCCAGCGTCTGGGCATTGCTCTGCGCGTAGTTTTCGCCGCCCTTGAGGTTGACCACGACCAGTCCGGATTTCCCGTCGCGGCTGGTCAGGTCGGCCGAGGCCTGCGGCGGGCCGGTCCACGGCGACGAGGCGTTGTAGACCAGCGGGGACCGTTGCAGCTTGTCGACGAGGTCCGTGCCCACCTTGCGGGCCTGTTCACTTTGGGCGCCGTCCGGGCTGGTCACCAGGACCAGCACCTGCTGACCGCTCTGGCCGAATTTATCGGTCAACACATGAATCGCGTGCGCCGATTCCGAGTCCGGGTCTTGAAAACCGCCTGGTGACAGGCTCTTGGCGACGGGGACGCCGAAGATGGCGGCGGCGATGAACACCAGGACACCGGTCGCGATGATGCGGCGGGGCGCCCTGATGGCGACTCGGGCAATGTTTTGCAGCATTCGAGCCCTTCCGCCGCCGTTGCCCGATTGCGCTGGCCGCCGGCTTCCGCGACAACGTAACAAACGCTAATTTGCACGCGTCAAACAGTGTTGTGTTTAGACACGCAGAGCCCGCCCCAACCGTTCAAGCCGCTTGTCAAACCGCGCCGACGCTAAGAGTCCGCCCAGAAAAATGTGCCGCAACTAAGCAGCTCACGGAACAAATCGCTGTGCGGAGGGCGCTGAACCTACTGGCCGGTAAATTGCCAACGTTTTCCGAATCGTGACTCAAAGATTCCTTAATGGTGGCCCATACGCTCAGTGTCATGTGGATCGACGACACAAGTGCCGACGTCATCAAAGTTGACTTCGATGCCCTCTACCACGGCGACGTGCTGGTGGAAGGCGAGACCTCGGAGCAGTTCGACGAACTGCAAGCCGCGAGCTGAGGCAGACCATGAGCATGCTCGCCCGGCTGTTGATGGCCGAACCCAACGTGAGTAGATGGTTCCGCAAGTAACCAGTGAGCTTGATTCACGAGAGCCCCCCGCCGACGCGGGGGGCTCTCGTTTTGTCTGAGGTGGTGCGGCTCAGCGGGGCGCCATGCGAATGGCGCCGTCCAAGCGGATGACTTCGCCGTTGAGCATGGGGTTCTCGACGATGTGGACGGCCAGCGCGCCGTACTCGTCGGGATCGCCCAGCCGGGCCGGGTGCGGGACCTGCTTGCCCAGCGAGGCCTGCGCCTCCTCGGGCAGCGAACCCAGCAGCGGCGTCTTGAACAGGCCCGGCGCGATGGTCACCACGCGGATGAGCTCGCGCGACAGGTCGCGTGCGATCGGCAGGGTCATGCCGACGACGCCGCCCTTGGACGCCGAGTAGGCGGCCTGGCCGATCTGGCCCTCGAACGCGGCGACCGAGGCGGTGTTGATAATGACGCCACGCTCCTCACCGACCGGCTCGGTCTTGGCGATGCGCTCGGCGGCCAGCCGCAGCACGTTGAAGGTGCCGATCAGGTTGACCCCGACGACCTTCTTGAAGCCGTCCAGCGGGAACGGGCCATCCTTGGACAACGTCTTGATGGCGTTGCCGATGCCGGCGCAGTTGACGTTGATGCGCAGCGTGCCCATCGACTCCGCGGCGTCGAGCGCCTTGCCGACGGCGGCCTCATCGGTGACGTCGGCCTCGACGAAGCGCGCGCGGTCCCCCAGCTCGCGGACCGCTTCTTCGCCACGCAGGTCGATAACCACCACCTGGGCGCCGCGGTCGAGCAGTCGCTTGGTGGTGGCCAGGCCCAGGCCCGACGCTCCCCCGGTGACGACGGCAACGGCGTCTTTGATCTCCATCCGAGTCCTTCCTGATTCCCTGGTCCAGCCAACTGGTTGGTTGGGACTATACCCAGTCCTTGAGCACCGCTTCGGCGTCGGTCACCTGCGCCGCGGGACTCGGTGTGTCCGGCGCGGTGCGGGAGAACCGCGGCGCCGGCAGCGGCTGCAGGCCGCCGTTGACTTCGTAGAACGTGTTCCGTTCGGTGATATGCGGCTCGGTCTGCACCTCGCCGAAGGCCAGCACCGGCGTCACGCACGCGTCGGAGTCGGCGAACACCTTGGCCCAGTGGTCGCGGTCCTGACTGCCGAACTTCTCGGTCAGCGCGGCCCGCAGTTCGGGCCAGCGGCTGACGTCGTTCTGCCCGGGCAGGTCGGCGCCGTCCAGGCCGAGTCCGGTCAGCATCGCGGCATAGAACTGCGGCTCGATGGCGCCGACCGCGACATAGCGCCCGTCGGCGCATTCGTAGGTGTCGTAGTAGGGCGCGCCGCCGTCGAGCAGGTTGGTGCCCCGCGCGTCGGTCCACATACCCGAGGCCCGCATCTGCCACATCATCTGGATCAGCACGCTGGAACCGTCGACCATCGCGGCGTCGACGACCTGCCCCTTGCCCGAGGCCTGCCGCTCCCACAGCGCGGACAGGATGCCGAGCAGCAGGAACATCGAACCGCCGCCGAAGTCGCCGACCAGGTTCAGCGGCGGGACCGGCCGTTCGTTCGCCCGGCCGATGGAGTGCAGGATGCCGTTCAGGGAGATGTAGTTGATGTCGTGGCCCGCCTGCTGGCTGCGCGGGCCGGTCTGACCCCAGCCGGTCATCCGGGCGTAGACCAGCCGGTCGTTTATCTTGGCGCAGTCCTCGGGGCCCAAGCCGAGCCGCTCGGTGACGCCCGGCCGATAGCCCTCGATCAGCACGTCCGCTTTGGCGATCAGCTTGAGGACGAGGCCGCGCCCTTCGTCGGACTTCAGATCTGCGGTCACCACCCGCCGGTTGCGCATCATGGCGTCCTTCGCGACGCCGCCGGGACCCGAAGACGGGCGATCGATGCGCACCACGTCGGCTCCCAGATCCCCCAGGATCATCGCGGCGTGCGGGCCGGGCCCGATGCCGGCCAACTCGACAACACGCAGTCCCTTCAACGGTCCAGCCACGATCCACCGACCTTTCGTCCGCTCTGACGCCGTTGACCGTTCGCCACCAAACAACCGGTCGTTCTGCATCTTCGCAGTCGTGCCGGAAGGCCGCGCACCCCGGTCACTTATGGTGAGATCCATGCCTTCAACCGCGAGCGCCACCCTCACCCCAGTCGCCGGCCTCGACGTCACGCTGTCCGACGGTGTGTTGGCGGTGACCATCAACCGGCCCGACAGCCTGAATTCGCTGACCATTCCGGTGATCACCGGCATCGCGGACGCCATGGAATACGCGGCCACCGACCCCGAGGTCAAGCTGGTGCGGCTCGGCGGCGCCGGGCGCGGCTTCAGCTCCGGTGCGGGCATCAGCGCCGACGACGTCTCCGGCGGCGGCGGCGTCCCGCCGGACGAGATCATCCTCGAGATCAACCGGCTGGTGCGCGCGATCACCGCGCTGCCGCACCCGGTGGTGGCCGTCGTGCAGGGACCCGCGGCCGGCGTCGGCGTTTCCATCGCCCTGGCCTGTGACGTCGTATTGGCTTCGGAGAGCGCGTTTTTCATGCTCGCCTTCACCAAGATCGGTTTGATGCCCGACGGCGGCGCGTCGGCGTTGGTGGCGGCCGCGGTCGGCCGCATCCGCGCCATGCGGATGGCGCTGCTTCCCGAGCGGCTGACCGCCGCCGAGGCGTTGTCGTGGGGCCTGGTCACCGCGGTCTATCCGGCCGGTGATTTCGATGCCGAGGTGGACAAGGTGATCGCCCGGTTGCTGGGCGGCCCGGCGGTGGCCTTCGCCAAGACCAAGCTCGCGATCAACGCGGCCACACTGACCGAGTTGGATCCGGCCCTGCAGCGTGAGTTCGACGGACAGTCGGTGCTGCTGAAGTCGCCCGACTTCGTCGAGGGGGCGACGGCCTTCCAGCAGCGGCGCGCCGCCAACTTCACCGACCGCTGAAAGTCGTTGCGGTGATCGGCCGCAACGCTTAATCCC
>DASTKA010000780.1:0-5133 GCA_035716165.1 Mycobacterium sp.
AGTTCCCCACCATCGACGTCGATCCCGATCCGATCTTCGTCCGCAGCTCGGACACGGTCTGGACCGCCGCGGGTGTCACCGCGGGAATCGACCTCGCGCTCTCGCTCGTCGAGGATGACCACGGCACCGAGGTCGCGCAGACGGTCGCCCGCTGGCTCGTGCTGTATTTGCGCCGCCCGGGTGGCCAGACCCAGTTCGCGGCGCCGGTGTGGATGCCGAGGGCCCGACGTAGCTCCGTGCGCCAGGTGCAGGAGGCCATCGAGGCCGCACCGGGCGGGCAGCACACCGTCGGCGACCTGGCCCGCCGCGCCGCGATGAGCCCGCGCCACTTCACGCGGGTGTTCACCGACGAGGTCGGCGAGGCGCCCGGCCAGTACGTCGAGCGCATCCGCACCGAAGCCGCGCGCCGGCAGTTGGAGGAGACCGACGACACCGTCGTCGCGATCGCCGCCCGGTGCGGCTTCGGCACCGCGGAAACCATGCGGCGCAATTTCCTTCGCCGCGTGGGTATTTCGCCCGACCAATACCGCAAGGCCTTCGCCTGATGCAGAAAGGATGACACTGATGACCCAAATCGCCATCGTGGCCTACCCCGGATTCACCGCGCTGGACATGATCGGTCCGTACGAGGTGCTGCGCAATTTGCCGGGCGCGGAGGTGCGCTTCGTGTGGCATGAGGCCGGACCGATCACCGCCGACTCCGGGGTGCTGGTCATCGGCGCTACCCACTCGCTGGCCGAAACGCCCTCCCCCGACGTCATTCTCGTTCCCGGTGGGCCGTCGACACCGGTCCACGCCCGTGACGACGCCCTGCTCGACTGGCTGCGCCGGGCCCACCAGACCGCGAGTTGGACGACGTCGGTGTGCTCGGGGTCGGTGATTCTCGCGGCCGCCGGCCTGCTCGACGGCCGGCGCGCGACATCGCATTGGCTGACTGTTCCCGCGCTGAAGGCATTCGGCGCGGTTCCCGTGGCCGACGAACGGATCGTGCATCAGGACGACATCGTCACCAGTGCGGGCGTGTCCGCCGGGCTCGACCTCGCGTTGTGGCTGGCCGGACAAATCGGCGGCGAATCCCGTGCGAAGGCAATCCAACTCGCGCTCGAATACGATCCGCAGCCCCCGTTCGACTCGGGCCACATGTCGAAGGCGTCGGCGACCACGAAGGCCGCCGCGACGGCGCTGCTGTCCAGGGACAGCGTGAAGGCGGCCAACCTGAAAGCCACGACCTTGCTCGCCTGGGAGCAGGCGCTGGGCAAAGTCCGGTCGCGGCGACGCGGGCGCGCGTCCCTGGGTGATCAGAACCGGGACACAGCCACCGCGTGAAGGGCTGCCGGCAGAGTTGTGTGAGTCGGGAAAGCGCTAGCGTCGGCGATAGTGCTTTGCGCGCAAGCACTATCGCACCCAGAGAGTAGGTGTCAAGCGCCGGGCTGCAGGACCTCTGTGGTGGCGAGCTGGCCGCCGGCCTGTAGCCAGGCCGCAACGACACCCGGAGCGTCACGGTCGGGGTTGTAGATGTCCTCCTCGCTGGAGAACAGGCCGTCTCCGGCGTAGACCAGCCGGGTCCAATTCGGGAACCAGAACGGTTCGCCGTCGGGGTCCGTCGGGTGGTCGAGCAGGTTTCTGATCATCATGACGAGGGCGTCGTTGTCGTCGTCGTAGGCAACCCAATCATTGGGAAAACGCATGTGCGGGAACGGCGCCATCACCGCCACGATCCAGTCCCGCACCGCCTCCCGGCCGTGAAAGACGCCATAGTGGTGCTCGGTGTAGACGACGTCCTCGGTGAAGAGATCCGCGAAAGGTCGCCAGTCACCCGAGGAGCTGCACCCCTCGACGACGGTCGTGTAGTTTTCGAAGGCTTGCCCGATTTCAGCCCTGGTGAATTTGCCCATAGCGGACACACTAGAACGTGTTTCGGTTTTGGGTCGCTCGTATGAATGGGGATCTCGGATGAACGTGATGGACTTGTTCGGCCTGCGCGGCAAGAGGGCGTTGATCACCGGGGCGTCCAGCGGCATCGGCAGGAAAGTGGCCCAGGCCTACGCGCAGGCCGGCGCCGATGTGGCCATCGCGGCCCGAACCGTCGAGGCCCTGGAAAGCGTCGCCGGCGAGCTGGCGGACGGCGGCGCCAAGGTGGTGCCGATCCCATGTGACGTGACCCGGCCCGAACAGGTGACGAGCATGGTGGACCGGGTGATCGCGGAGCTCGGCGGCATCGACATCGCGGTCTGCAACGCCGGCATCATCGGGGTCGTCCCGATGCTGGAGATGTCGCCCGAAGAATTCCAGCGCATCCAGGACACCAACGTGACCGGCGTATTCCTGACCGCGCAGGCCGCGGCCCGCGCGATGGTGGCCCAGGGCAGCGGCGGTGTCATCATCACCACCGCCTCGATGTCCGGCAGCATCATCAATGTCCCACAGCAGGTCGGCCACTACTGCGCCTCCAAGGCGGCCGTCATCCACCTGACCAAAGCGATGGCCGTCGAATTCGCGCCGCACAACATTCGGGTCAACAGCGTCAGCCCCGGCTACATCCTGACCGAGCTCGTCGAGCCGTTGACGGAGTATCACCGCCAATGGGAGCCGAAGATACCGCTCGGCCGCATCGGCCGCCCCGAAGAGCTCACCGGCCTGTACATCTATCTGGCCAGCGAGGCTTCCAGCTACATGACCGGTTCGGACGTCGTGATCGACGGCGGATACACCTGCCCGTAGCTCACGCGCTCGGTCGGCTATCGCTCCAGCTCGCCGGAGATCCCGCGCTCGAGGTTCGCCTGCGTCGCGGACGGCAGCACCAGCAGGCCGTCGAGTTCGCTGCGGGCCACATCGTAGGCGCGTTGACGTTCGTGCGCGGCCGCCGCAGGGTCGGCAGCGACTCGTAACAGGCTCTTCGCCCGCCCAATTCGCTGCTGATCGACCCGGGAGAAATCGTTGCGGCGTCTGCGGATCGCTTCGGCCTCGGCGGCGTTGAACGCCGTGACGTAGTCCTCGACGGCGGCCATGTATTGCGCGGCACCCTCGCGGTCATCCAGCAGATCCTCGGCCTTGACGGGGCGCAGGAAGTCGGCCCGCAGCTTGGCCTTGTGGAAGGCGATCGTGTTGGCATCGCGCATGTCGGTCATCAGCGGGAAGTCCAGTAGCTTGGCGACGTCGAGTTCGTATTCGAGCCAGCGCGCATCGGTGCGGCCATGCTCATCGAGGACACGTCGGATCGCGCTCCACAGGGCCGCCGAATTCCGGGCGGCCCCGTTGGTGGCCGTCGCCTCGGGTGGTTGGATCCGGTCGAAATCCGGCGACCGCTCGTCGGTGCGTCGCCGGCCGAACGCGCGCACGGCGGCGACGATCGCACCCGTCAGCGGCAGGATCACGATCAACAGTTCGGCCAACCGGATTATCAGGCCCACATGGCCAGGATGCCAGGAACGGCCGGTGTTGACGTCAACTCTGCGGTCGCACCCCGAGCACGTCGCGAAACAAAGCCTGCCGCAACGCCAGTTCACGCGGGTCGCTCCAGAGGTGGAATCCGAGCCGGTTCATGACGTAAGCGAATCCGATGCCGGTATCCGGGTCGGCGCATCCGAACGATCCCCCGAACCCCGGGGTTCCGAAGGCCCGGTCCGACGATCCGAAGGCGAAGTGCGGGACCGGCTTACAGAACCCCAGTGAGTACGCCACGTCGATGTGCATCACCTTGTCGCGCACGCCCCGGCTCGGCGGGGTGGCCGGCCCCGCCAGCGCCTCGCGGACGCCGGGGCTCAGCGGAACCTCGGCGCCGCCCCGGGCCGCACCGCCGTACATGCGTGCCACCGACCTGGCGGTGCCTATCCCGTTGGCCGACGGGATCTCGACCGCCCGGACGTCGTCGCGGTTGTAATCCCCGTTGAACGGGTTGACGCCATGCGGGACCGCGATGCTGCGTGCCGTCAGGCCGACCGGGTTGAGGGAAGCGCCTAGGAATCCGGGCGGCATCACGCCCAGATGCAGCATCGTTTCCGCGCGCGCCCAGTTGTGGATGTGGGCGACCCGGGTGCGGTCGACCGAGCGGGGCAGCCCGATGTGCAGGTCGAGTCCCGCCGGCGCGACGATCTCGTCCGCAAGGTACCGGCCCAGCGTGCGTCCGGCCGGATCGGTCCGGCGGATCAGCTCGGACTCGTACCAGCCGAGCGTGATCGCGTGATATCCGTGCCGGGTGCCCGGTCGCCACGCCGGCGCTTGGGACGCCAGGATCGGCGAGAGCCGCTCCGGATCGGCCACGTCGGCCAGCGTCGGCTTCGGTTTGAGCGCACAGACTCCGGCCTGATGTCCCAGGAGTTGACGGACGGTGACGTCGCCCTTGCCGGCCTGCGCGAATTCCGGCCAGTAATCGGCGACCCTGGCGTCGTAGGAGACCAGTCCGCGAGACACCGCCACGGCCACGACCAGGGCGGCGACACCTTTGGTCGTGGAGAACATGTTCACCATGGTGTCGGCCTGCCACGGATCCTTGGTCAAACCGTTCCGGTAGCCGCCCCACAGGTCGACCACCTTGACGCCGTCGCGGTAGACGGCGACCGCAGCACCGACTTCGGCACCGTCGCGAAGGGTCGCCCGAAAAGCATCGGCCACCTTGCCGTAGCCGGCATCCACGTCGCCGCCGATCAGATCCGGCGGCACCCTCAACTTGAGAACCATGTCGCGCCTCCGAAAGGAGACTAGCCAGCGGGGTCCGTGCGCAGGGGATTTTTGCGTTCTGCCCGGTCAGCGGACGCCCAGCGTGCCGCCGAGGTACTCCGCACGGCAGGCTCGGCGGGCCAGCTTGCCGCTGGTGGTCCGTGGAATAGCGCCGGCCGGCAGCAGACGCACGTCCGCGACGGCAAGGCCGTGCCGCTGCGAGACCGCCGTGCGGATCGCCTCGATCGCCGGCCGAGGATCCCGGCGGCTGGTGCCCGCGGCGCGCTCGGCCACCACCACGAGCCGGGCGGCATCCGGGTCATCGTCGGCCGGCACGGCAAACGCCGTCACATAGCCGCGCCGGACGACCTCGGACGCCCCGGCGACGGTCGCCTCGATGTGCTGCGGGTAGTGGTTGCGGCCGTCGATCGCCACCAGGTCCGCTAAGCGGCCGGTCACGTACAGCTCACCGTCGAG
>DASTKA010000781.1:0-3830 GCA_035716165.1 Mycobacterium sp.
ACAATTCGTCACCATCGCCGGCGTGATCAACGGACCCACCGTCAACGAGCACGCGGTGTACCAGCGCATGGCCGTCGACGTGAATCAATGGCCGACCATCGGCCAGCTGTTTCCGGTGGTGTATTCGCCGAAGAATCCGGATAACTGGAGGTTCGCGCCTGCGGTTCCGCCGGCGCCCCCCGAGCCGCCCCAGCCGCCGCCGCCCGCGGTCTGAGCGTCCGTCAACCGGCCGCCGGCGGACGCGCCGATCCGCGCCCGGCCCCAGCAGCGTCTCCGCGGAACGGACCGTAGGGTCCAATGGCACCTGTTTCGGGACCAACGCCTCTGGGGGAGTGGGTTTTACGGGCCATAACGTCATATCTGAAAGATGAAGCTCGACGAAGGATGTCGCGATGAGCAATGTGTATTCAGCTCCCGCAATTCTGGTTGGTGTCGACGGATCCAGGGCGGCGATGCACGCGGTCGTCTGGGCGATCGATGAGGCGGTCAGCCGCGACATCCCCTTGCGTTTGGTGTACGTGATCGATCCGCACGACGCGTGGGGCGCGCGCGACGGCGGCTCCCGGCTCGCGACCGCCCGTGCCGCTTTGGCCGACGCACATCGTGCCGTCGACGCCGTCGGCACGCCGGTCAAGGTCGAAACGGAGATCCTTTGGGGGAGCACGGTTTTCAAGCTGCTCGAGGCATCAAGGTCGGCGGTCATGGTCTGCATCGGGCGGATCGGGCTCCACCACACCCGCCACGGCGGGCCAGCCGTGGCGGCTTGCCTGATCCGTTCGGCGCTGTGTCCGGTCGCCGTGATCCAGCAGTCGGCGGCCTGTCCGGTGATGCCCGAGGTCAGCGGCGTGGTAGCGGAAGTGGACAACGGCACGGTGTTGCGGCACGCGTTCGACGAAGCGAGGCTGCGCCGGACCCCACTGCGGACCTTGTCGGTAGTGAGGGGCCCTGGCGCTCGCGGTGAAACCACCGGAAAGTCCTCGGCGCAAGCGCAATTGGATCGGCGGCTTGCGCGGTGGATGCCGTTGTATCCCGACGTGCAGGCTGCGCCGGCGATCGTGACCGGCGGCGTGGACCGGTACCTGCGCGCCCACCACGAAGCGGGCCAGCTACTGGTCGCCGACTCCTATCGGGCCGAAGAGCTGTGCCACGCGGGTCACTCCGTGCTCGCGATACGTTGCGGCAACCTGTAACTCGGGCATGCACCGGCGACTGACCGGTGTCGATGCGCCCGAGCTCCTCGTCACGCCACCGGCTCGTGGCGGTCAGGTTCCGGACCGAACCGGAAACGGCGACCGGTGACTTCGGTCGGCATAATGCGTACGTAGTGCGGTTTGAGCGTCGCCGTCCACGGCAACAGTTGCGCGTCCTCGGCGTGTTGAATGTCGGCGTCGGTCCTCAGCAGTCGCGCGCGACCGCGCACGATGACGCTCCAGCCTTCGATGAGGTCGTGGTCGTCGACCTCGAAGACGACCGCGTGATTGGCCACGGCCGAGAACAATTTGGTGCCCTCGGCGGTGCGAAACAGCACGGTGTGGTCTTGCAAGACGAAGTTGACGGGAAAGATCTCGGGCTCACCGGCGAAGTTGGTGACCAGCCGGCCCAGCGAGACGCTGCCCAACAGGTCCCAGTTCTCGTTCTCGGAAAGCACGGTTACCGGTTGGTCGCTACCCACGTCCTCAACGCTACGGAGGATCGGCGTCGTTGAGTAGAGCCCTTCGTACTCTCGCCGCGGGCTCAGCCGTGGCTGACCCGCAGCAACTTGGCCAGACTCGGCAGCTTGACGCGGGGACGTCCGTGCGGTTCGCCGGCCGCCCGCTCGTGGGCGTCGATGAGATCCCAGTGCGCGGAGGTGACAAGTTTCGGCTGGCGCGAAGCCAGCCAGTCGGCAAGCCGGTCGGCGTGGTCGTCCGGGAAATCCGCGAGACCGTCGTCGGCGCTGGACAAGTCGGCGAGCAGCGTGTCCACCGTTTCCTGGGAGTCTTTCTTATTGGTGCCGATGACACCGGTCGGTCCGCGCTTGATCCACCCGACCACGTATTCATTGCGGCTACCTTCGACCCGGCCGCCGCTATTGGGGATCGTCGCGGTCTTCTCGTCGAACGGCAGCCCCGGAGTGGGCACACCCCGATAACCGACCGAGCGCACCACCAACTGAACCGGTAGCTCCTCACGCTCGCCCGTGTCCTTGGCGGAAACCCGCCCGTTGTCGTCGGTGACAAGCTCGTTACGGCCCAGCACGATCGCTTCGACCCGGTCCTCGCCCTTGATCTCGATCGGGGAGGTCATGAAGCGCAGCACGATGCGGCGGTGTCCCGGGCGCGGGTCCCGCTTCGCGTAATCGCGCAGCACGTTGATGTTCTGCTTCGCCGTCTTGCCGGCCGCAGCCGCATCCTCGTCGGTCACGCCCTCGAGCTGGGCAGGGTCGACGATCACGTCGACGTTGTCCAGGTCTCCCAGCTCGCGAAGCTCAAGGGTGGTGAACGCGGTCTGCAGGGGCCCGCGCCGGCCGATGACCACCACCTCGTCGACGCCGCACGGGCGCAGCGACTCCAGCGCGTGGTCGGCGATGTCGGTCTGTCCCAGCACGTCGGGATCGGTGACCAGGATGCGTGCGACGTCGAGTGCGACGTTGCCGTTGCCGACGACCACGGCCCTCGCGCCCGAGAGATCGGGGGTGGCTTCCTCGAAGTTCGGGTGCGCGTTGTACCAACCCACGAAATCGACGGCCGCGATGCTGCCCGGCAGCTCTTCGCCGGGGATGTTCAGCGCACGGTCGGATTGCGCCCCGACCGCATAGACGACCGCGTCGTAGCGCTCGGCGAGCTCGTCGGCCTGGACATGCTCGCCGACCGAGATGTTGCCGAAGAAGCGGAAGCGCGGATCCTGGGACGTCTTCTCGAATTGCTTGCTGATCGACTTGATCTTCGGGTGATCCGGCGCGACGCCGGAGCGCACCAGCCCCCACGGGGTGGGCAGCATCTCCAGCATGTCGACGGCGACATCGATGTCGTCGGACCCGTCGGCCGCCTTCAGCAAGGAGGAAGCGGCGAAGAAGCCCGACGGGCCGGAGCCGACGATGACAACGTGATAAGGACGCATACTCGACCTTCTATTCGTGCCCGATTAGCGCCGGGGTTCCCCAAAAGGGCGGCGCGCAGAGCGGGTCGCACCTGATCGTGACTCGATGCTAAACGCATGACCGCTGGTCGTGACCTGGACACTCGCTGCGAGCTGAGCCGCTTGGGCGCCCAGGTAACGTTGTCCGCTGTGGAACCCGACCGTCAAGCCGATATCGCTGCACTCGATGCCACCCTGACGACGGTGGAGCGGGTGCTCGATGTGGACGGTCTGCGCACGCGCATCGAGAAGCTCGAACACGAGGCATCCGATCCCCAACTGTGGGATGACCAGGCGCGCGCCCAGCGGGTGACCAGTGAGCTGTCCCACGCTCAGGGCGAGCTGCGCAGGGTCGAGGAGCTGCGCGGGCGCCTGGACGATCTGCCGGTGCTCTACGAGCTGGCGACCGAGGAGGGGGCGGACGCCGCCGGCAAAATGGAAGCGCTGGCCGAGGCGGACGCCGAGCTGAAGGCGCTGCGCGCCGACATCGAAGCCACCGAGGTGCGCACCCTGCTGTCGGGCGAGTACGACGAACGTGAGGCCTTGGTCACAATTCGTTCCGGCGCGGGTGGAGTGGATGCCGCCGACTGGGCCGAGATGCTGATGCGGATGTACATCCGGTGGGCCGAGCAGCACAAGTATCCCGTCGAGGTGTTCGACACGTCCTACGCAGAAGAGGCCGGTATCAAGAGCGCGACGTTCGCCGTGCACGC
>DASTKA010000782.1:0-2022 GCA_035716165.1 Mycobacterium sp.
CCCGCGACCGCCTGGGCGGCGTTGCGGCCACAGCCGGTGAAGGCGAGCGGATCGGTAACGCAGATGGCGTCGGGCGCCAGGTGCTTGAGCTTGGCGGACGACTTGAGCACCATCCGCAGGTCCGCGCTGGGCGCCACCAGCGCCGAGATGTCGTCGGGGATCACCACGACGTCGCCGAGGTCGACCTCGGGCAGCGGCCGGTCGAAGTCGACCGACGGCAGCACGCGGCGCAGCCACGACGGCAGCCACCAGTTCCACTGGGCGAACATCGCCATCAGCGCCGGCACCATCACCAGCCGCACCACGGTGGCATCCACCGCGATGGCGACCGCGCAGGCCACCCCGATCTCGGCCACCAGCGGCATGCCGGCGAACGCGAAGCCGATGAACACCGCGATCATGATCAGCGCCGCGCTGGTGATCGTGCGGGCGCTGGTGCTGACGCCGTAGGCCACGGCATCGCGGGTGTTGCCGGTGTGCAGGAAGCGCTCCCGGATGCGGGTGAGCAGGAAGATTTCGTAGTCCATCGACAACCCGAAGGTCATCGCGAGCACCAGCGGGGGCACGGTGCTGTCGATCGAGCTGATCTGGGCGACGCCGAGATCCTTCAACCAGCCCCACTGGAACACCATCACCAGGCTGCCGTAGGCGGCGGCGACCGACAGCAAGGTCATCAGGACGCCCTTGAGCGCCAGGAAGACCGAATGGATGGAGAGCAACAGCATCACGAACGCGATCAGGGCGACGAAGCCCAAAACCAGCGGTTCGGTCGCGGATACCCGGTCGTCGAAGTCTTTGATCAGCGCGGTCGGGCCGCCGACGTCGACGCGCGCCGTGCCCGCTTCGGGAATCTTGGGAAGCTGTGCCCGCATCCAGCCGACGGTGTCGCGGGCCTTCATGTCCTCGGGATCCACCGACAGGACCGCGGACAGCAGCGCGCTGCCGTTGTCCTCGGCGAATTGGGGCGGCGACACCGACACGATGTTGGGGGCCTGCGTCATGCGCTGGCGGATCGCGCCGACGGTGTGGCTGTGCTCGGGGGAGGCCGCGCCGCCGTCGGGGAAGTTGATCAGCACCTGGATGGGGCCCAGCGCTCCCGGGCCCAGCGCCTGGGCCGCCGCACCCACCCCGGCGCGGATTTCGTGCGCCGAGTCGAACTGGCGCAGCAGGCTGTTGCCCAGCACCATCGACGCGGCCGGCGCGGCCATCACGAGCAGCACCAGCGACGCCGCCAGCGCCGACATCCACGGCCGGCGCATCACCCAGCCGATCCAGCGGTTCCAGAACCGGGACTGGGTGCTTTCGGGCCGGCGCGACCAGTGCAGCAGGGCCGACCGCTTGGCGGCGGCCCGGCCGAACGTCGCCAGCGCCGCCGGCGTCAGGGTCGTCGAGGTCAACATGGCCACCGCGACGGCAAGGATGGCGCCGGTGGCCATCGACTTCAGCGCCGGGGTGTTGATGACGTAGATCCCGGTGAGCGAGGCGATCACCGTCATTCCGGACAGCACCACGGCCAGCCCCGAGGTGGCCATCGCCGCGTCGACGGCTTCGCGCGGCTGGCGCCCGGTCCGCAGTTCCTCCCGGAACCGCATCAAGATGAACAGTGAATAGTCGACCGCGAGCGCGATCCCGAACATGGACACCGTCGACGTCACGAACACCGACATCGTGGTGTAGGCCGACAGCAGATAGACGAGGCCCATGGTGACCACGACTGTGCAGATGCCCAAGGCCAGGGGGATGGCCGCGGCCGCCAGCGAGCCGAACACGGCGAGCAGCACGACCAGGATGACCGGCAGGTTCCACTTTTCGGCGGCCGCGATGTCGTGCTTGGTGTTGGCCGCGGCCGCGGCGGACAGCGCGCCCTGCCCGATGACATACAGCCGTACGCGTCCGTTCGCGGTCTGGCCGGGTTGATCACCCTTGATGCCGACCTTGGTGCGCAGCTTCTTGGCGACGTCGCTCGTGTTGCGGGAGTCCAGCCGCACCGACAGCACGTACGGCCGGTCGGGTTGCGGCGGC
>DASTKA010000783.1:0-5320 GCA_035716165.1 Mycobacterium sp.
AGGACCGCAGCTGGATCACCGAGGGCACCACGATCGAGCTGCTCGCCGAGTGGATGACTGGGCCGGCCGGATCGTGGTGGACCACGTCGGCCTTTCCGCAGATCACCATGACGATCGCGCGGCGCATCGGCAGCGCGGTCAGCGGTTCGTAGGTGGAGTTGAGCAGCAGCACCCGCCGGCGACTCCAGATGGATGTGCTCTCGGAGCGGGCGGGCGGATGGATCTCAACACTATGCAGCGACGAAGCGGTTGTGGGCCCGGTTGAGCCTGCCGCGACGACTACCTGACTTCGGTGCCTGCGGCGTCTTTTGCCCTGCGCCATAGATCCTCCGCGAACAGTCCACCATGATTCGCCGCCAATCGCACCCTATTGCAGGTGAACGCCGTGTCGATCCGATGAACAGCGAGCACGGTATCGGGCCGCCTCCGCTTCGCACCGCGGCGATGCACCACAATGGACGGCGATGGATCAGGTAGCAGAGTCCTTCTACGACGCGGTCGGCGGTGCCGAGACTTTCCATGCGATCGTGTCGCGCTTTTACGCGCAGGTTCCCGAGGATGAGATCCTGAGCGAGCTGTATCCGCTGGACGACCTCGAGGGCGCCGAAGAACGCTTGCGGATGTTCCTCGAGCAGTACTGGGGCGGTCCTCGCACCTACTCCGACCGGCGCGGACACCCCCGGCTGCGGATGCGTCACGTGCCGTTCCGGATCACTCCCCTGGCGCGTGACGCGTGGCTGCGGTGCATGCACACCGCAGTCGCGTCCATCGACTCGCAGACGCTCGACGACGATCACCGTCGCCAGTTGCTCGACTATCTGGAGATGGCGGCCCACTCACTGGTCAACTCGCCCTTCTGATCCCTCGCAACCGAACGGAGCAGCATGAGCCCCGCAGCATGGTGGTCGAACGCGGTCTTCTACCAGGTCTATCCGCGATCGTTCGCCGACAGCAACGGTGACGGCGTCGGCGACATCGACGGAATCGTCGCCCATCTGGATCACCTCGAGCGGCTCGGGATCGATGCGATTTGGCTCAGCCCGGTCACCGTCTCACCGATGGCCGACCACGGTTATGACGTCGCCGATCCGCGCGACATCGATCCGCTGTTCGGCGGGATGCGCGCGATCGATCGGCTGATCGCAGCGGCGCACCAGCGGGGTATCAAGCTCACCATGGACGTGGTGCCCAACCACACCAGCTCTGCCCACTCGTGGTTCCAGGCGGCGCTGGCCGCGGGCCCGGGTAGCGATGCCCGGGAGCGTTACTACTTCCGCGACGGCAAGGGTCCCGACGGGGCGCTGCCGCCGAACAACTGGACGTCGGTCTTCGGCGGATCCGCCTGGACGCGGGTGCTCGAGCCGGACGGCAACCCCGGCCAGTACTACCTCCACCTCTTCGACGCCGAGCAGCCGGATCTGAATTGGGAGAACCCGGAGGTCTTCGAGGACTTCGCAGCGTCGCTGCGGTTCTGGCTGGATCGTGGGGTGGACGGCTTCCGCATCGACGTGGCGCACGGGATGGCCAAGCCGCCCGGCCTGCCCGACGCGAAGGCAGACATCAAGGTGTTGAGCCACACCGACGACGACCCGCGTTTCAACAACGCAAGCGTGCACGACATCCACCGCAAAATCCGCAAGGTCGTCGACGAATATCCCGGGGCGGTGACCATCGGCGAGGTGTGGGTGATGGACAACTTGCTCTGGGCCGAATATCTGCGGCCCGACGAACTGCACCTGGGCTTCAATTTCCGTTTGACCAAGATCGACTTCGACGCCCACCAAATCCGCGACGCCATCGAGAACTCGCTGGCGGCGACCGCGATCTATGACGCCATCCCGACCTGGACCTTGTCGAACCACGACGTGGACCGAGAGGTGACCCGCTACGGCGGCGGCGACACCGGGTTGCGCAGGGCTCGGGCCATGGCGATGGCCATGCTCGCCCTGCCGGGCACGGTGTTCATCTACAACGGCGAAGAATTGGGCCTGCCCGACGTGCTGGATCTGCCCGAGGAGGTGCTGCAGGACCCGACGTGGGAGCGGTCTGGGCATACCGAGCGGGGCCGCGACAAGTGCCGGGTGCCGATCCCGTGGTCGGGCGAGGAGCCCCCGTTCGGCTTCTCGCACTCGTCCGAGACGTGGCTGCCGATGCCGGCGCAATGGGCGGCGCTGACCGTCGAGAAGCAGAGCGGTGATCCCGAGTCCACCTTGTCGTTCTTCCAACGGGCAATCGAATTACGAAAGCGCCGTGTGGAATTCGATGGCGAGGGTATCGAATGGCTGGATGCGCCCAGCGACGCGGTGATCTTCCGGCGCCCGGGCGGGCTGACCTGCGTGCTCAATTGCGGCCAAGCGCCGGTGCCGCTGCCGGCGGGCGAGCTCATCCTGGCGAGCGCGCCGCTGCTGGCGAGCGAACTGGCACCGGATTCCGCGGCCTGGCTGGCGTAGCCGTCCCGGGCCGGTCCCGGAGTCACGGAGAGCGTTTCGCGGCCGACTGCTCTATATGTTGAGCATGGCCTCCTACGAGTGGACAGTGATCGGCGCCGGGCCGGCGGGCATCGCCGCGGTGGGAAGGCTGCTGGATCACGGAATCGCGGCCGAACGAATCGCCTGGGTCGACGCCGCCTTCGCCGCCGGAGACATCGGCCAGAAGTGGCGGTCGGTCTCGAGCAACACCCACGTCGCGCTCTTTCTCGAATACCTCAACGGCTCCAAGTCATTTCGGTTCTCCGAGGCACCACCCATGCCGCTCAAGGAGGTCGATCCGCAGGAAACGTGTGCGCTCGGTCTGGTCGCCGAACCCTTGGTATGGATCACCGAGCAGCTGCGCGAGCGGGTCGACACGTTCACCGCGACGGCAACGGCGTTGTGGTTACAGCACCGGCAGTGGCGGATCCAGACCGAACAACGCGACCTCTCCTCGAAAAACGTGATCCTGGCCGTCGGCGCGGATCCCAAGAAACTTTGCCACCCCGACCTCGAGGAGATCCCGGTCCAGGTCGCCCTGGATCCCGAGAAGCTGGCCCAAGAGCCACTCGAGGGCGCGACGGTCGCCGTGTTCGGCTCGTCGCACTCGTCCATGATCGTGTTGCCAAACCTGCTGCGCCACCCCGTCCAGCGCATCATCAATTTCTATCGAAGCCCTCTGAAATACGCTGTCTACTTCGAAGATTGGATCTTGTTCGACGACACTGGGCTGAAGGGTCAGGCGGCCGTTTGGGCGCGGCAGAACATCGACGGGGTGCTTCCCGACCGCCTGGAGAGGTGCTGGGTATCGAGCCCGGAATTCGCCGCGAAATTGGCGCAGTGCGACCGCGCCGTCTACACCGTCGGCTTCGAGCGCAGGAAGTTGCCCGAGACACCGCAATGGGGCCAGCTGGACTACAACCCGACCAACGGAATCCTCGCCCCCGGCCTGTTCGGGGTGGGCATCGCGTTCCCCCAATACGCCGAAGACCCGTACGGGTACGGGCAGTTTCGGGTGGGCCTGAAGAAATTCATGGACTTTCTCGACTCGGTTCTCCCGCTCTGGATGCGCTACGGGCCTTGATATCAGCCATCATTCGACGCGATCCGTCAAACCCTGTTAAGCACAGGGGGTGGCATCGTTGGAGCATGGTCGGCCGACCTTCCGCGTCCTCTTGGGTGGCTTCAATCCGAGCAAGGGATTGGCGTCCAGTTCAACCCTCGTCGGCCAGCCACGCCGCGAACCGTTTACACGCCAGTTGACGGCTCACAGCGGTCGCGGATTCCGCACCGTTGTCGAGAAGATCAGCGATGAACGCCTGGACGTTGGCCTTGGTCAATTCGGGGGAGGTGCGAGTGGTGCTGCACCAGAGGAGGAATTGCGTCACCCCCTCGCGGTAACTCCTGACGGTTGGGCAAGGCGATTAGCTTCACGATTCTTCCTATCCGTAACGCCCACAGTGTTACATTTAGGGATGGCTTCCACCTGTGCCGAATGCGGAACACAACTCGACGCACGCGCCGACGCGGCCTACTGTTCCAACGCATGTCGGCAACACGCCTACCGAAACCGCAAGCTGGTTGATTGGGAAGCGACAATCGCGCGGCTAAAAGTCAACCGCAAACCAAACCGTAACGCGACAGCCGTTACGGCTAAAGCGGAGGACACGATCAAACGCCTACTCCAGCGCATCAAAGAACTAGAGGCACTAGAGGCTCAATTCGAGCCCCGCGTGCAAGCCGAAGTCCAGAGAATCCTCCGTGCGGAAAGCGAATACATGGACCGCTTGCGGACGAGGTATCAGCGGGTACTGGCAACTAGAAACGGCATTCTCACACGTGCGGACTACGATCTGATCCGGTCATGCCTACATCCTGACAGCCGAGCATCCGCATCAGACCAAAAGCTCGCCAACGCCTTCCGGGTATTCAACGAAGCCGACATACTCTTGCTCAACGAAAAAGACCATCCCGAGACGGTCGAGGATTTACTGAAACAGCGCCGAAACCGCTGACGGTGCCCATCCCGCGACCAGTCCCACAAACCCGCCTCCGGTACGACCTACCCAGACCCTGGTCAGGGTACAGCGTGGAGTCGTGCGTAGTCATGGACTTTCTCGACGCCGTGCTGCCGCTGTGGCTGCTCTACGGACCGTGATCTCCTCCAGCGAACCCGCCCGCGACGGGTTTAACTCAGCCTGATCGTTTGCGAAATCGCCCAACGACCGGCCGCGTCAGCCCAGCAGCAGCGCGGGATCGCCGCGGCGGCGGTACACCGAACCGAACCGGGCGTCGAGCCGCAACCACGTCGGCAGGATCCGGACCCGGATCAATTCGTCGGCGTCGACCGCGTCGGGCGACTGTGGCAGGAAACCCATCGCGGTCAACGCGAACACGCAGCGCATGGGCAGCCCGACCTGTACGCCGGCCGAGCTGACCTGAATGACCTCCTGGTCGAGCAGTGAAACCGGCGGGCCATGAGAACTGCTGTGCTCCTTGGCAAGTTGCGCACCGCGCTGCGCGAGGTCGAGCATCACCCGGGCCGGCACGTCCTCGAGGTGGGTGAAGCCGGATTCCGGCGGCAGGGCACCCCGCCACGCCGAATCCATCGCGAAGCCGGGATCGACGTATCCCGAGGCGTCCATCGCGGACAGTCCGCGCGCCAGCGCGTCAGCGCCGACGGACAAATCGCCGGGACGTACTTCGCCGACCACTACCCTGCTGGCAAGCACATCGAAACCCGTTGCGACCCAAGCAGTCAGCAGCCCCGGCGATCGGGTCCGCAATCGGATGATCGCGGCGTCATCGAGTCGCAGCGCGCGATCGACGAACGCGGCCAAATCCGTGCGGTG
>DASTKA010000784.1:0-3885 GCA_035716165.1 Mycobacterium sp.
TGGCAGCACCGCACCGCCACGCACAACCGGCAGCTGGCCGCGGAGTTCGCCGCAGCGGCCCGGCAGAATGTCACGATGCTGATGTCGCTGGACGCGCAGCATGCCAAGGAGGACATCCAACGCGTCATCGACGCCTGCACAGGCGATCTCAAGCTGCAATTGGAAGCGACGTCGGGCCTCATGGCTGAGAAGGCACAGGAGTCGAAGGCCAGCAGCAAGGCCACCGTGGAAGCCGTCGGTGTCGAGTCGATGAGCGATAATTCGGCGGTCGTGCTTGTCGCGGCGAAAACCTATGTCACCAATCCGGACAACACAAATCGGCCACCCGTCGTATGGCGGATCAGCGTCGACCTCTTGCGGGACGGCGGTCAGCTCAAAATGTCGAAAGTCGATTTCCTGCAATGACAGTCGAGCATGGCTCGTCACTGGACGGCGTGGAAACAGCACCGTCGGACGAGGCGGAGTCGCCAGCCGCTTCGCCGGGATCGGCTCGCACCAATCGACTGGCCGCAGTCAGGCACTGGGTCCGCCGCTGTTTGGCGCGGTGGCGTTCGATAATCGCGACATTCGTGGTCGTCGCCGCGGTGGGCGTCGCTGCCAGTCTGTTCTTCGTGTTGTACCGACCGGATCAGCAAGTCGGCGACGCGGCGGCACTCGGGGCTATCCGGGCGGCGTCCGACGGTGCCGTGGCGGTGCTGTCCTACGACCCCGACCACCTGAACCGTGATTTCGCCAAGGCGCAGTCATACCTCACCGGTGATTTTCTCGCCTACTACAGCAAGTTCACAGAACAGATCGCTGCGCTGGCACAGCAGAAGCGCGTGACGGAGACGGCCAAAGTGGTGCGGGCCGCCGTCTCAGAGTTGCATCCGAAGTCAGCCGTCGTCCTGGTGTTCATCAATCAGACCGCCACAAGCAAGGAGAAGCCACAACCGCAGACAACCGCGAGCGCTGCGCGGGTGACGTTGACGAAGGTCAAGGATTCCTGGCTCATCTCAAATTTGGACCCGCTGTCGTGACCGCTGCCATTTTGTTCGATCGGCTCCCGGCCGGGGGCGCCGGTGTTATTCTCATCGCGCGAGAACGCCGCAACCGATGCCGAAAACTAGGCACTGTCGGATCTTTCCCGTCGAGGAGCACCTGATGCGTTCAGTTCGAACACTCACCACGGCAACGTTGGTCGCTACCACGATATTCGGCGGTTTGGGCACGGCATCCCCAGCCCGGGCCACCACCAAGGAAGAAGTGGCCATCAACGGGACATTCCGCGCCACGTCCATCGGCGACTGGGCCCAAAGGAACGATCAGTATTACGGCGAGCCGACCGTCGTGCAGACGTGGACGATCAGCTCGACGTGCGTCACCTTCCAGGAATGTCACGGCACGCTGACCAGCGACCAGGGCTGGAGCGCACCCATGTATATGAACGACGGGATGATGTGGAAGGTTAGACGCGAAGTGGCGAATTGGGAGCGGTGCGAGGACGGCACGGCCTTCAGCGGATCGCAAACGTTTACCTTCTATCCGGTGAACGAGTACGGCGGATTTCAGCTCGGCACGTCAACCTTCGCCGGCAAAGACAAGACAATCGGCCCGAGCGGCGCGTGCGGGCAAAACCAGTGGCTTGATATCACGATGCCGCTGCGTCTGGACAAGCTGAGCTGACCGCGAGTTAGTCGCCTAATCGGCACGCTCGTTTCCAGACCGCATCACGCGGGGCGGCCTCAGGTGGGAAGCATGTCCCGCCACGTCTTGGGCGCCTTCGGGGCAACGAGATCCGACTGCTGGTACAACTTCCCGTCCGGACCGGCGTAACGACCCGTATGCGGGTCGTACCGGGCGATGCTGACGGACGGCCCTCGCTTCCCGGCCCCACCACCGAATGAGCTTGGCGCGGCTTGCGGCCCCCCGCCGCCGGCCGTGTCGGCCGGTGGAGCATCGGGAGCAGGGGCCGGTGCCGGCGCGGCGGGTGGAGCGGGAAGTTCCCCCGGCGCAGGGACGTCGAGCGGAGCCACGGGCGGAAGGTCGGCCGACATTCTCGACATGGGCGCCAGCGGAGGTGGTCCCGACGACGGCACCGGCGGTACAGCCGCTCCAATCGTGCCCGGTGGTGGATTTTCTCCGCGGGGGCCCGCAGGTGCGCCGCGGGGCACCGCCCCCGGCGGCAGTGGCGTTCCCTCGACCGGAGCGAAAAGCCTGTCGTTGACGGTAACCCGGTCATCGGGCGGAACACCCTGGGCGAGCAGGTTCGGGTCCAGCGGGGAAGGACCGAGGACGTGCTGTTTCATCGCCAGCGGCATGAACGGCTTGTCGCTGTTACAGATCTCGACGGTCGGCGCGCGCTTGCCTGGGTGACCCATGCAGGGATAGTTGCGGGCACCGCGAACCGAGAGCGGCGAATCCTGTGGGAGTTTGCAATACAACCCGTCTGGTGTGTCGATGTCGGTGAGGTCGTCCGGGGATCGCCAGGTGTGTTGCGGCATGAAGCCGACCGTGCAAATCGGCGGGTCGTCGATCGTGAGTGCGAAGTCACCTTGGGCCGTGCCCTCGGGATGGTTCGACGGCGAGGCGCCCTCCTCGATAGCAACGGCCGACGGCAGCAACACCAGTATCTGTTCTAACGACGGGTGGTACGTGACACCGATTTGCCCGATGGTGGTCAGGTTGGCCAGCAACACCGGCAGCGTCGGCTTGATCTGCTCGAGAAGCCGCGAGGCCTCGTTAGCAGCCTCGGGACCCTTCTCCAGGATGGTGCGGAAGTGGGAATCGTTGTCCACCAACGTATCCGAGATGCCGGCGAAACTACGTGCCCACGTCCTGATCGAATCCGTGGTGCGCGCTTGGGTATCCAGCAGGGGCCCGCTGTCTTCGGTGAGGGCTCGGCTGCGATCGACGACGCCGTTGGCGTCGCGCGACAGCGTCTTCGAGGAATCGATCAGTGACCCCAGGTCGTAACCGGCACCGTTGAAGCCCTGGAACGTTTCGTCGAGCAATTGGCCGAGTTTGGTCTTCGGGATGCTTTGGACCAAGGCATTCACCTGGTCGAGCATCGGCCCGACCGGCTGCGGAATCGTCGTGTCGCGCATCGAGATTACCGAACCGTCGTGCAGGTAGGGCGGCGCATCGGTTCTGGGCTGCAAGTCCACGTACTGTTCACCCACCGCAGACACGCTTAGGACCTTCGCCGTCAGGTTAGCAGGGACCTTCGGTGAACTGCTCAGCGACAGTGTGGCTTTCGCGCCGGTCGGCGTCAGACCCACCGAGGTGACCTTGCCAAGCTGAACCCCGCGATAGGTCACGTTGGAAAACCGGTACAGGCCACCGGTGGCCGGCAGTTCCAACGTCACCGTCATTCGACCGATGCCCAGCAGGGTCGGCGCTTGGATGTAGAAGAGGACCATCGCGATCACGCCGATGGTCCCGGCGATCGCGAAGACCACCAGCTGGATACGAACGAAGCGCGTCAGCATCTATCCACCCGCTCCCATTCCAGGCGCCGCGGCGGGCGGTGGCGTTTGACCAAGGCCCGCGTCGGGCTGTGAGACCGCACCCGGCGGAGGCCCAGGCAGCGGCGCCGTACCCGGCGGAGGCCCGGGCAGTGGGGCCGCACCGGGCGGAGGCCCGGGCAGCGGCGCCGTTGCCGGCCGAGGGCCTGGCAGCGGAGGGAGGCTCGCCGGGTCAACCCAGGGTGGCCTCAGGGGGTCGTGCATCGGATCGTGGGTGTATTGCAGGTAATACGGGTCACCGGGCGCCGGCACCAGCGGCTGGTCCAGCTGTCCCCAGTGGGTCCCCAACATCAGGCCTCGCTTGAGCCGTGGAATCGACAGGTCCAAATCGACATGCAGGTTGAAGTAGTCACCTCGGAGCGCCCGGTCGACGAAGTTC
>DASTKA010000785.1:0-3048 GCA_035716165.1 Mycobacterium sp.
AGACCTCCGCGTCCTTGACTCGACGTGACAAGGGGGCTGACTCCCCTGTCCTGATTGTCCGATCAGCCCGCCAGCGGGTACTCCACCACGTGTCGCCACGCAACCCGCTCGTCGGGGACTAGAACGTGTTCTAATAGTGCCAGTGATCGACCGTCAAGTCGAACGCCATTACAGCAGCACATGCGCTTGTCCGCGGCGGTACGGAGGTGGGAAATTCACACGCATAATGCGTATCGTTTGCAAGCGAACCGCCCGGAACAGGAGCAAACCGTCACATGCCAGCCAACGCAAATCCGAGCCGCGGTTCTGACTCGCAGCCGCGCGAGGTCATGAACGTGGCGGTATTGGCGGAGTCCGAACTGGGGTCGGAGGCGCAGCGGGAACGCCGCAAGCGCATCCTCGACGCCACCATGGCCATCGCCTCCAAGGGAGGCTACGAAGCAGTTCAGATGCGTGCCGTGGCCGATCGCGCCGACGTCGCGGTGGGGACGCTGTACCGGTATTTCCCGTCGAAGGTCCACCTGCTGGTGTCGGCGCTGGGCCGCGAGTTCAGCCGCATCGACGCCAAGACGGACCGCTCGGCGATGTCCGGTGGCACCCCTTTTCAGCGGCTCAACTTCATGGTGGGCAAGCTCAACCGCGCGATGCAGCGCAATCCCCTGCTGACCGAGGCGATGACGCGCGCCTACGTGTTCGCCGACGCGTCGGCGGCCAGCGAGGTCGACCAGGTCGAGAAGCTCATCGATTCGATGTTCGCGCGCGCGATGGCCGACGGCGAACCGACCGAGGACCAGTACCACATCGCCCGGGTGATCTCGGACGTGTGGCTGTCGAACCTGCTGGCATGGCTCACCCGGCGGGCCTCGGCCACCGACGTCAGCAAGCGACTGGACCTGGCCGTGCGGTTGCTGATCGGCGACCAGGACTCCAGGTAGCCCGGCTCACGCCGGGGGACCGGCCGTGCGGCCCCGGACGAGCTCGGTGTCCAGCAGTTCGACGGCCGGCAAGCCCGACCGCGGCGGCTGCAACAGCAGCTCCCCGGCCCGGCAGCCCTTCTCCAGGCTGGACTGCGACACCGTGGTCAGCCCGCGGCTGATGGCCTCGGGCACGCCGTCGAACCCGGTGATCGTCATCTGACCGGGCACGTAAATGCCGTGTGCCCGCAGGTAATCCATGGCTGAGAGGGCCAAGATGTCCGCGGTGCACATGAGCGCGGTGATCCGCGGATTGGCCTCCAGGGCCGCCTTGGCGGCGGCGCCGCCCGATTCGGGCAGGTGCTCGTAGCTTTCCACGACCGTCAAGGAATCGGGTTCGACGCCGGCGGCCGCCATCGCCTCCCACACGCCGATGATGCGCTCGCGCTGCACGTCGAACGCGGGTGAGCGCAGCCGGTCGGCGTCCACCAGGCCCTGGCGCCGGTCCCGGCCCAGCCGCATGGTCAGCAGCCCGATCTCGCGATGCCCCAGTCCCAGTACGTAATCGGCCAGCTCGCGCATGGCCGCGCGGTCGTCGATCCCCACCCGCGAAACGCCGGCCAGGCCCTTGGGCTGGTCGACCACCACGATGGGCAGCCGGCGCTGCAGAACCACTTGCAGGTAGGGATCCTCGTCGCACACCGAATAGACCACGAAGCCGTCCACGCCGGCCGAAAGCACCGCGGCCGTGCCGTCTTTGAGGCTGCGGCTGGGTCCGACGGCGACCAGCAGCAGGCCCTGGCCCAGCGCTTCACAGGACTGCGCCACCCCGGTGACGAAATCGCGTGCGGCGGGGTCGCTGAAGAAGTAGGGCAGCGGTTCGGCCATCACCAGACCGACGGCGCCGGCCTTGCGGGTCCGCAACGATCGCGCCACCGGATCGGGGCCCGCGTAGCCCAGCCGCTTGGCCGTCGCAAGCACGCGCTCGCGCAGGTCCGGAGAGAGCTGATCGGGGCGGTTGAAGGCATTCGAGATCGTCGTGCGCGAAACGTTGAGCTCGTCCGCCAACGACGCCAGAGTCGCACGCCGGCGCGGTGTGGGACTCACGTTCGGTGAGGCTACAGCGGATCGGGGCTCGCGCGTACGTCCTTCAGCTTGCGGCGCTGTAATGGAAACGGTTTTCACTAATATTACGGATCGGCTGACTGGCCGGCGGGAGGCGTCGACTTCAGCCGGTCGCGGCCGCCCCCATAAGCTGGGCGGGTGGCCGGTATCGACCTCAACGCCGACCTGGGCGAGGGCTTCGGCGTCTGGCGCCTGGGTGACGACGACGCCATGCTCGACATCGTCACCAGCGCCAACGTCGCCTGCGGATTCCACGCCGGCGACCCCGCGGGGCTATTGCGGGTGTGCCGGTCGGCCGCCCGCCGCGGCGTCCGCATCGGAGCGCAGGTGAGCTATCGCGACCTGGCCGGGTTCGGCAGGCGCTTCATCGACGTCACCGCCGAAGACCTGATCGCCGACGTGGTGTATCAAATTGGCGCGCTGCAGGCGATCGCGCACGCGGCCGGCTCAACGGTCTCGTACGTCAAACCGCATGGCGCGCTGTACAACACGATCGTCACCCACAGCGAACAGGCTGCCGCCGTAGCCGAGGCAGTGCGCCTGGTGAACGCCCGGTTGCCGGTGCTGGGCATGTCGGGTTCGGCGTTCTTCGATGAGGCCGCGCGGCGCGAGTTGCGCACGGTCGCCGAGGCGTTCGCCGATCGGGCCTACCGAGCCGACGGCCGGCTGGTGCCCCGCCGCGAGCAAGGTGCGGTGCTGACGGACCCGGCGGCGATCGCCGACCGGGTGGCGACCATGGTCGACTCGGGGCGGGTCACCGCCATCGACGGCACCCAACTCACGCTGGAAGTGGAATCGGTTTGCGTGCATGGTGATTCGCCGGGAGCGGTGCAGATCGCGGCCGCAGTGCGCGATCGCCTGCAGACGGCCGGCACCCAGATCGGGGCCTTCTGCTGATGCGACTCAAACTCGGGCGCCCCGACATCGGGCAGTACGCGGACCGGTTCGACGCCCCCGCCGCCGAATTCGAGGGGCTCTCGGTGACCTGGATGGGCGTGGCGACGCTGCT
>DASTKA010000786.1:0-4114 GCA_035716165.1 Mycobacterium sp.
GGCGACCTGAAGTTCAAGCTCGTCGAGCCGCTGCGGCTGCTGTTCAAGGACGAGGTGCGCGCGGTGGGCCGAGAGCTGGGACTTCCGGAGGAAATCGTTGCGCGCCAACCCTTTCCGGGACCGGGTCTGGGGATCCGGATCGTCGGCGAGGTCACCGCTGCGCGGCTGGACACGCTGCGGCGTGCGGACTCGATCGCCCGCGAGGAACTCACCGCGGCCGGTCTGGACGGCCTGATCTGGCAGTGCCCGGTGGTGCTGCTGGCTGATGTGCGCTCGGTCGGCGTGCAGGGCGACGGCCGCACCTACGGGCACCCGATCGTGCTGCGCCCGGTGTCCAGTGAGGATGCCATGACCGCCGACTGGACCCGGGTTCCCTACGAGGTGCTGGAGCGGATCTCGACCCGCATCACCAACGAGGTGGCCGAGGTCAACCGCGTGGTGCTGGACATCACCAGCAAACCGCCCGGCACCATCGAGTGGGAGTAGCCGGCCCGGCCTGATTTTCACAGAAAATCCGGCCACATCGCACCCATCAGCCACACCAGTACCGATCGCATAACGCTGCCCCTTGCGTCGCTTGACGGTGTCGGAGGGCGGGTGTTTACTTCGAAATGTATCGAACATACATTCGAACACACATCCCCGACCCTGGCGCTAGGAGGCTGTCATGACCGCGGCTTTTGCCTCCAGCCCACACCAGGAAACCCGTGCTGAGCAGCTGGAATCGCTTCGCCGGCGGATGGCGAGCATCTCCGGGAAGCGGGCCGGTCCCATCGCCGCGCCCGATGACGACCTGCTGCCGGACTCGGAGTCCCAGCTGGCCCTCCCGCCGTGGCTGGCCGATCTGCTCCCCGCGCCGGTGCCGCGGGGAACGGTCGCGGTGCTCTCGGGCGCCCGGTCACTGCTACTGAGCATGGTGGCCGCCGTGACGGCGGCCGGTGGCAACGCCGCGATCGTCGGCCAGCCGGACATCGGGCTGCTGGCCGCCGCGGAGATGGGGGCGGATTTAAGCCGGCTCGCGGTGATTCCGGACCCCGGCACCGATCCGGTGGAGGTGGCCGCGGTGCTCGTCGACGGCATGGATCTGGTGGTCCTGGGACTGGGCGGGTGCCGGGTGCCGCCGACCCGGGCGCGAGCGGTGGTGGCCCGTGCCCGGAACAAGGGCTGCACCCTGTTGGTCACCGACGGCGATTGGCAGGGGGCGCCGACGCGCCTTGCCGCCCGGGTCTGTGGGTATGAGATCACCGCCGGCAGCCGTCCTGGATTCGGCCGGATCGACGGGGTGCGGCTGCAGGTCAGCGGGACGTGCGCGGGACGACGGGTGATGACCCCAGCGCGAGCCGGCTAAATCCCATGGTATCCCCTTCTGCTTCAAGGGTTTTGGCGATCTGGTGCATGGATTGGCCCGCGGTCGCGGCGGCGACGGCCGCGGGCCTGTCCGCGACCGCCCCCGTCGCGGTCACCCTGGCCAACCGGGTGATCGCCTGCTCGTCGGCGGCACGCGCCGCCGGAGTGCGACGGGGGCTGCGGCGCCGGGAAGCGGCGGCCCGGTGCCCACAGCTGCACGTCACCGCCGCCGATGCGGACCGCGACGCCCGCTTCTTCGAAGCGGTGATTGCGGCGGTGGACGAGTTGGTGCCCCGGGCCGAGGTGCTGCGGCCCGGCCTCCTGGTGTTGCCGGTGCGCGGGGCCGCCCGCTATTTCGGGTCCGAGGCCGCCGCCGCCGAACGGCTGATCGATGCGGTGGCTGTGAGTTCGGTGTCCGGCGCCGAGTGTCAGGCTGGGATCGCCGACCAGTTGTCCACCGCGGTCTTCGCCGCGCGGGCCGGCCGTATCGTCGAGCCGGGAGGCGACGCGAAGTTTTTGTCGGTGCTGTCCATCCGCCAACTTGCCACCGAGCCGAGCCTGTCCGGTGCCGGCCGCGAAGAACTCACGGACCTGTTGTGGCGGATGGGGATTCGTACCATCGGGCAGTTCGCCGCGCTGTCGCGCGGCGACGTGGCTTCCAGGTTCGGCGCCGACGGGGTGACCGCGCACCGGTTGGCCCGCGGCGAACCCGAACGGCCGCCGTCGGGCCGGGAGACGCCGGCCGAACTCGAGGCCGTGCTGGACTGCGATCCGCCGATCGACCGGGTCGATGCCGCGGCGTTCGCCGGGCGCTCGCTGGCCGGCAGCCTGCATCAGGCGCTGATGGGCGCCGGGGTGGGGTGTACCCGGCTGGCCATCCACGCCGTCACCGCCAACGGCGAAGAACTGCAACGGGTGTGGCGATGCGCCGAACCGTTGACCGAGGATGCCACCGCCGACCGGGTGCGCTGGCAGCTCGACGGATGGTTGAGCAGCCGCACCGCGCGTAATCCCCGTCCCACCGCCGCGGTGACGCTGTTGCGGCTCCACGCGGTGGAGGTGGTCTCCGCCGAGGCGCTGCAGTTGCCGCTCTGGGGCGGCCTGGGCGAGGAGGACAGGTTGCGGGCCCGGCGGGCGCTGGTGCGGGTGCAGGGCCTGCTCGGCCCGGAGGCGGTGCGAGTGCCGGTGCTGTCCGGCGGACGCGGCCCGGCCGAGCGCATCACGTTGATCCCGCTCGGTGACGAGCCGGTGCCACGGGCCGATCCCGATCTGCCGTGGCCCGGCCGGCTGCCCGAGCCGTCACCGGCGGTGCTGCTGGACGAACCGGTGGAACTGCTTGATACCCAGGGAAATCCGGTACGGGTGACCATTCGGGGGCTGTTCTCCGCCGATCCCGCACGCATGGTCGCCCATGGCCGAGACGAGCGGCTGTGCTGGTGGTCCGGGCCCTGGCCGGTCGACGAGCGATGGTGGGATCCCGACCTGGGTAAGGGTCGCACCGCCCGTGCCCAGGTGTTGCTGGAAAGTGAGCGTGCGCTGCTGCTGTGCTATCGCCAGCGGCGCTGGTATGTGGAGGGGAGTTATGAATAGCCGGCCTACGTGTCAGTACCGCCCGAACGCGATGGCCACATTGTGTCCGCCGAAGCCGAACGAGTTGTTGATGGCGTACTCGTAGTTGCCCGGGCGGGGTTTGCCGGCCACGACGTCCAGGTCGATCTCGGGGTCGAGGTTTTCCAGGTTGAGCGTGGGGGGCACGACCTGGTCGCGCAGGGCGAGCACGGTCAGGATGGATTCGACGGCGCCGACCGCGCCCACCGAGTGCCCGAGGGCGGCCTTGGGCGCATAGACGGCCGGTCTATGGCTGCCCAGCGCGTTGTTGATGGCCTTGGCCTCCGCGAGATCGCCGACCACGGTCCCGGTCGCGTGCGCGTTCACGTGGCCGATATCGCCCGGTGTCAGCCCGGCGAGCTGAATCGCGCGGGACATCGCGTGCGCGGCCTGTTCGCCGCTGGGGTCCGGGGCCATCATCTCGTAGCCGTCGGAGGTGATGCCGGCGCCCATGATGCGGGCCAAGATGTTGGCGCCGCGGGCCTTGGCGTGTTCCTCGGTCTCGATGACCATGAGCGCGCCGGCCTCGCCGAACACCAAGCCGGTCCGGTCGCGGTCGAACGGGCGACACGCACCCACCGGGTCGTCATTCTTGGCCGACATCAGGGTGCCCATCTGGGCGAACGCCGCAATCGGCACTGCCTCGATCTTGGCCTCGACGCCACCACAGATGGCGATGTCCGCCTCGCCGAGCACGATGCTGCGCCAGGCCTGCGCGATGCCCTCAGAACCCGACGCGCCCGCCGACCCCAGGGTGATCGCACCGGCCCTGGCGTGCCGCTCCAGCGCCACCGTCGCGGCGGCGCCGTTGGGCATGAACCTCTGGATCCCGAGCGGGTAGACGGCTTTGAGGCCACGCGCGCGCATGTCGTCATAGCTGAAGACCAACTCTTCCGACGGGCCCAGACCGGTGCCGATGGACACCAACAGGCGGTTGCAGTCGACCTCGGGCTCACCGACGTTCGCCCAGACCCGCCGGCCCAGGATGATGGACATCCGCTGCAGGTGAGCGGTCCGGCGCAGCTCCACGCGGGTCAACAGGCTGTCGAATTCCTCGAGCAGATGCCCGCCGATGCGGACCGGTAGGTCGAACTCCTCGACGAACGAATCCTCGAGCCTGCGGATACCACTTTGGCTGTCCAGCAGCAATTTCCAGGTG
>DASTKA010000787.1:0-3294 GCA_035716165.1 Mycobacterium sp.
CCGCCGCCGTGGCGACGGCGGTCGCCACGGCGCGCGACTTCGTCAACACCCCGCCCAGCCACCTGTTTCCCGCCGAATTCGCCAGGCGTGCAAAAGCTTTGGGCGAGTCCGTCGGCCTCGAGGTCGAGATATTGGACGACAAGGCGCTGCAGAAAGGCGGCTACGGCGGCATCATCGGTGTCGGGCAGGGCTCGTCGCGCCCGCCGCGGCTGGTGCGCCTGACCCACCGCGGTTCGAAGCTGTCCAAGAGATCCAAGCACGCCAAAAAAGTCGCGCTGGTCGGCAAGGGCGTCACGTTCGACACCGGCGGCATCTCGATCAAGCCGGCGGTGGGGATGCACCACATGACCTCGGACATGGGCGGTGCCGCCGCCGTGATCGCGACCGTCGCACTGGCCGCGCAGCGCAAGCTGCCGATCGACGTGATCGCCACCGTGCCGATGGCCGAGAACATGCCGTCGGCCACCGCGCAACGCCCGGGCGACGTGCTGACGCAGTACGGCGGAATCACGGTCGAGGTGCAGAACACCGACGCGGAGGGCCGGCTCATCCTGGCCGACGCCATCGTGCGGGCGTGTGAGGACAACCCCGATTACCTGATCGAGACGTCCACCCTGACCGGCGCGCAGACGGTGGCGCTCGGTGCCCGCATCCCGGGCGTGATGGGCAGCGACGAGTTCCGCGACCGCGTCGCGGAGATCTCGCAGCGGGTCGGCGAGAACGGCTGGCCGATGCCGCTGCCCGACGAACTCAAGGAAGACCTGAAGTCCAACGTGGCCGACCTGTCCAACATCAGCGGGCAGCGCTTCGCCGGCATGCTGGTGGCCGGGGTGTTCCTGCGAGAGTTCGTGGCCGACGGCGTGAGCTGGGCGCACATCGACGTGGCCGGCCCGGCCTACAACACCGGCAGCGCCTGGGGCTATTCGCCGAAGGGCTCCACCGGAGTGCCGACGCGGACGATGTTCGCGGTCCTGGAGGATATCGCCGAGAACGGCTAGCGGGTCAGCCTTTTGACGACGGCCCGCCCCAGCTTGCGGCGTGGCCAGCCGGTCGGTCCGTCGGCGGCCAGCGCGGCATTGGCCGCGTTACGCCCGCAGGCACCGTGCACCGAGCCACCCGGCGTCGCCGACGCGCTGCCCAAATACAGCCGCTCGATGGGTGTTTCGGCGCGACCCATGCCGGGTGCCGGACGGAAGACCAGCATCTGTTGCAATTGCGCGGTTCCGCCGTTGAGCGCCCCGAGGTGCAGGTTGGCGTCGCTGGCCTCGAGATCCGACGGCCGCTGCACGAACCGGTCGATCACCGCCGAGCCGAAGCCCGGCGCGTGCTCTTCGATGACCCGGTCCACCGCCTCGGCCAGCCGGTCGGCCGAAGCGTCGTCAGACACATTGCGCGGCAGATGCGTATAGGCCCAGACACTTTCGGTGCCCGACGGCGATCGGGTGGGATCCGCCGTGGTGGTCTGGCCCAACAGCATGAACGGATGCTCGGGTATCACGCGGGTGTTCAGGTCGGCCATCCAGCGGATCAGGCCGTCGCCGTCGGCGCCCAGGTGCACGGTGCCCACCGACCGCAAGTTTTTCGCTCGCCACGGAATCGGTGTCGCCAGCGCGTAATTGACCTTCACCACCGGCGGATCCCACTCGTAGTGTTCGAAGTCGCGACGCAACGCCGCCGGCACCGCGTCCGCGGGCAGCATGTCGCAGAACAACCGCGGCGCCGTCACGTCGGCCACCACCGCCCGGCGGGCGGTCACCGTTCGCCCCTGTTCGGTGGTCACGCCCACGGCCCGGCCACCCCGCACCTGGATGCGAGAAACGTTCTGATCACACTCGATTCGCGCCCCGGCCGAGCAGGCCCGGTTGACCAGCGCCGCGGTGAGTTGGCCCGAGCCGCCGACGGGCACCGGCCAGCCGCAATCCTGGGCCAGCATCGTCATCAGGAAGCCCATGGCGCCGCTGATGGGTGCATCCGGGGGGACGTCGGCGTGCATTGCATTGCCCAGCAGCAACACTCGCGGCGCTTCGCCCTCGAACAGCTGGCTTGCCATGGCATTGGCCGGCTGCACCAGCAGGCGCGCGACCCGGACGGCCTCGGGCGTGCCGAGTTTGCGCAGCAGCCCGAGCAGCGGACGAACCGGCGGGAAGGGGGCCAGCATGGCGTCGAGCAGTGGAGCCTTGATCGTGTTCCACAGTTCGACCAGCCGCCACCAGTTCTCGCCGTCGGCGGGTGTTCGCCGCGCGAATTCCGCCGCCGTCTGGGCGGGGTCGTGATACACGATGGGCGGGTCGTCGTCGGCCCCATTGCGGGGATGGCCAACCACCGTCGGCGCGTGCGACCACCGCAGCCCGTGCTCCTCCAACCGCAGCGCCCTCATCGCCGGAGACGCCACCGTCATCGGGTAGTACGAGCTGAACAGGTCGGTGATGTAACCCGGTGTCAGCTCGGCGCTGCGCACCGCTCCGCCCGGTTCGGGCTGGGCTTCGAGCACCAGCACGTCCCAGCCCGCGTCGGCCAGCATGGATGCCGCGACCAGCCCGTGGTGTCCCGCCCCGATCACCACGGCGTCGGCGGCATCGCGCACGGTCACTTCACCTGGCTCGGCACCAGGCGCTCCGACAACGCCGCCAGCCGCCAGAGGCACTCCTTGTTGCGGGGGTAGGCGGCGGCCAGCGCGAGGGAATCGGGAACGGCCGCCATCGGGCCCTCGGCGGGAACCTCGATCATTTCGATCCGGCAGCCCTGCGGAATCTCGTGCAGCAGCATGGTGATTCGCGCGGCACCAAGCGGGCCCAGCCGGGCAAGCAGCACCAGCTTGTGCGGGGGTTCGCACTCCTCCACGATGGTCGCGTCGTTGATCACCAACGGCCAAATGCCGATCGAGTGCTTGATCGAGGAACCCGGCTCCGGCCAGTTGGGATCGACGGCCCGCATCCGGCTGTTGCCCACCACCCATTGGGTGTAGGTCCAGCCCTGGGCGAGCACCTCCCACACCCGCTCACACGACTCGGGTACCTCGCGCGTTGGAATGATCACGTGCAAACCCCTTCATGTCTCTGGTTACCGCGGCGGGTACCCGGCAATCGACGGGTTATTCGGCGTCAACGTGGGGTTTACCGTCGCGGGACTGCGGCTAATCTCCCTAGCGGTCGAAATCCACCACGACGAGAGGCGAGACCATGACGACGCGACGGTTGATCATCGGCGTGGGCGCCGTGCTGTTACTGGCGGGAATCATCGGGCTGCTGACGCCGGTGTCGGTTTCCGACAGCAACGGCCATTCGGTCGGATGCG
>DASTKA010000788.1:0-3364 GCA_035716165.1 Mycobacterium sp.
GGTGTTGCCGGCCAACCTCGGGACGCACTCGTTCTGGAACGAAAGCGATCCGGCGGCCAAAGCCCAGAAACGCCAGCAATTTCTCACCGACCTCAGCCTGCTGGGCGGGCTGTTGATCGCCTCGGCCGACACCGCCGGTAAGCCCTCCCTGGGGTGGCGTGGCCGCCGCGCGGCCGAACGGCTCTCCGAGCGGGTGTCATCGGCGTGGCCCGGCTCCGACGACTCGGTCTTCGATGCCGATTTCTCCGAGCTTGGCGACCGGATCGCGCACGGCTTGCAGGTCGGCGCCGAACGGGGCCGCGAACTGGCCAGCACCGCGGCCGAACGCGGCGCGCCCTACGCCGAAGCCGCACTCGAACGCGGCCGCGAACTGGCGAGTACCGCGGCCGAGCGCGGCGCGCCCTACGCCGAAGCCGCACTCGAACGCGGCCGTGAATTGGCCAGCACCGCGGCCGAACGCGGTAAGCCGCTGGCGAAGAAGGCCCGCAAGCGCGGGGAGGAATGGGCCGATGAGGCCGCCGACCGCGCCGCATATCTGGCCGAGAAGGCGCGCAAGCGCTCCGAAGAACTCGCCGACGAGGCAGCCGACCGGGCCGCGCCGCTGGCCAAGAAGGCCCGCAAGCGCAGCGAGAAGCTGGCCAAGAAGGCGCGCAAGCGCAGCGAGAAGCTGGCCGGCACGGCGCGGGCGCGCGGCGAGGAATTCGCCGAAACCGCCCGCCAGCGCAGCAGCGACTTGGCCGACACTGGCCGTCGCAAGCTCGCCTGGTAAGCGACGCCGCGGCAAGCGCCGCGAACTAGTCCGGCCAGCGAGCCCGCAGGATCTCCGGGGCCCAGGCGGGCCAGTCGGGCGCGCCGACCGTCAGGCCGCCGCTGAGTCGCGCGACGATCCTCGGGCCGCGCAACCGGCTGTTGTCGTACACCGTCGCGAGGTCGGACAAAGCGATGGCTTCGGCGACCGGGGCCCAGAGGCGGCGATGGCGCTGACGGATCTTCGCTTCCGGTACGTCATGCCCGCCGGCCAGCACGCGATGCCGGACACGTTCGACCGCAAGGTCTTCCGGGATGAGCAGCGCGTGCAAGACAACGGTGAAGCCCGCATGGCGGGCCGCCTGGATCAGGTCCAGCTTCGAGGGGTGGGAAAACACCGTCTCGGCGATGAAGGATCGGCCCAGGTCGATCAGCTTTGCGCGGGTGTCGGCGGCGATCCGCGCGGCGTCGTAGGCGTGGGCCACCGGATCCTCCGGCCAGCGCTGCCTCGCGATTTCGTCGGCATTGACCACGAGGCTGCCCGGCAACAGCGGCGCCAGGGTGAACGCGATGAATGTCGACTTTCCGGCACCGTTGGGCCCGACGACCAAGTCAAGTCGATCCATCGGACCGCCGAACCGATGACCGGCGCCGGGTCAGCGCCCGCCCGCCAGCACCACCGCGGCGCCGTCGGGGCGGTGCTCGACGATCTCGCCGTCGTCGTTGAGGGCCACCGTGGTGACTCCCTGCCCGGCCAGCGTCGCCCCATAGTTGGTGCGCGCCAGGCTTTCTTCGATGGCCGCGGAAATCTCGGCGTTGAACACCACACCCTCCTCGACGGTGAGTTCGCCGGTCGCCAGCTGGCCGGCGAGCGCGGCTTCCACCCGCCGCCGCGAGGCGGTGTGCTGGCTCGATACGGCGCGCCCGACCCGCGCCCAGTGGTCGAGTTGCTGCTTGGCCGAGCGACTCTGCCGGGCACCCTCAGCCGCCGCGCTGTCCATCAGGTCGGACGCAACCCGCGTGACACGATCGACCGCCTCGGCCATGACTTCCTCCAATGCAGCACTTCGTTACAAGATGTAGCACAATGCTACACGCCGGTGCCCGGTCGGGCTACCGGCGAGCCGTCAGTATCTTGTCAACGATCGCCTCGACGCCGGGGCCGACGTCCACGGTCATGCCGGCCTCGTCGGGACCGAGCGGTTCCAGGGTGTTCAGTTGCGAACGCAGCAGCGCGACCGGCATGAAGTGGTCGGTCCGGGCGGCCAGCCGGCCGCCGATCAGTTCCGCCGAACCCCTCAGGTGCACGAATTCGACACCCGGGCAGTGGGCTCGCAGCTGGTCGCGGTATCTCCTCTTCAGCGCCGAACAACTCACCACCGCGCCCTCGCGGTGGTCGGCCAACCATTGGCCCACCTTCTCCAGCCAGGGGTAGCGGTCGTCGTCGTCGAGCGGTTGACCTGCCGCCATCTTGGCGATGTTGGCCGCCGGGTGCAGGGTGTCGGCGTCGACGAACGGGACCCGCAGCCGCTGTGCGAGCGCCGCTCCCACCGTCGACTTGCCCGATCCGGAGACGCCCATCACCACCAGGGGGGCCGATTTGCTCACCCGGGTTCGTCGCCGAGGTTGCGGTTCCATTCCAGCCAACCGACACCGGTGCGCCCGTCGGCCGTGCTGATCGTGGCCCAGACGCGCGGGAACTGGCTGACCCGCCCGTCCGCCGCGACGAGCCGGACCGGCGCCTGGCCGCGCACGTCCACGTTCGCGGTTAGCCGCCCCGGTTCGAGCATCAGTGCCGCGTCGCGAGGTAACCCGTTGTCGGCGAAGGACTCTCGCGAATCGACGGTCTGCAGCTCGGTGACCTTGCCGTCGGCGCCCTGGGCATAGCCGATGCTGAAGGCCGGCGCCCCGGGAATCCGGATGTTCACGCCGTGCAGGTGGGTGCCGTCGTCCAGGTGTAGCGCGGTCCAGATCCAATCCATGCTCCACCAATCACGCACCCCCCAGGAGTGATCACGTTGGCCGGGAACAGAATCCAGGCGGTAGCTGGTATCGCCGATCGTGACACTGCCCGAGACGGTGCACGGGATTTCATAACGCGTCGTCAGCCCATACTTGTACGGTGTGCCGTCGGTGGCCCACACCAAGTTCACACTCATCTCGACGGGTGTTCCCGATTCGCCCCGCAGCAAGCCCGACGGGTCGTCGTAAGCCCGGGCCCGCGCCCGCACGTCGACGCGGTAGCTCTGCAGCGGCGCGTCGGCCGAATGCCCCAGCTCGAAGTCATCGGTCCGCAAGAACCACGGATCCGACGGCAACGGCACTTGCGCGTCGACGGCGACGGTCGGCATGTCGGGGCCGCACAGCAACACGTGCACCCACGCGGTCTGCTCGTTGGCCACCCGGCCGAGGCGAAACCAGCCGCCCAATCCCTGTGCCGCATCGGCGAAGTCGGCGTACCAACTCTCACTCCACAGCGCTTCGGCGGTGGGATCGTGGGCGAGTTCGTCCTCGGCCGTCGGCCGCAACGGCTCGGGTGCCCCCGCTTCGGGCAGCGTCGACAGCGCGTCGGTGTCGAGGACGTGATCGCAGTGTCGTCGCAGCATCGTCATGAACA
>DASTKA010000789.1:0-4242 GCA_035716165.1 Mycobacterium sp.
CATCGAGACGGCTGACAGTGGTACCAGCATCCAGAACACCGAGCGCCATCCGAGCGTCTCGGTGAGCAAGCCGCCCACCAGCGGGCCCGCCGCGTTCCCCAGGCCGGCGATGCCGTACGCCAATCCGATTGCATGGCTGGATTTCTCGGCCGGCAGCGTGTTGGTGAGCACGCTGACCGAGACGGGGAAGATCAGGGCGGCGCCCAGGCCTTGTACGGCGCGGAAGGCTATGACCACAGGGGCCGAAGGCGCGACGGCGCAAAACACCGAAGCGATTCCGAACAGCGCGATGCCGACCAGCAGGGTGCGGCGGCGTCCGAAGATGTCTCCGATGCGGCCCGCCGGCGCCATGAACGCACCCAAGGCGAGCATGTAGATGCTGATCACCCACTGCAGATCGGTTGTCGTGCTGCCGAGATCGGACGCCATGCGGGGCAACGCGAGGTTCATGGCGAAGTAATCGATCTGCACGCAAAACAGCGCGGTCGAGATCGCCGCAATTATCCAGCGCGGGTGCATTCGATGTACCTCCGAGTTCACGAACTGACGATAGGGCTGGAAACCGTTGCATCGGTGGCAAATGCGCCACCTCGTTGAAGGCGCTAGTCAGTACCAGCACCGAAACGGGCCGCGCCAGCCGGGGAACCCGCACTGCATGTGCCCGGGCCAGTAGCTGCCGGCCCACCGCTCGAACGTCGGGAGCCAGGGGGCGACGGGTGCGGGCACCGGTGCTTCGATCGCCGGGGCCTCGATGGCCGGGGCCGGCGCGCTGTCGTCGGCGTAGGCGGTCGCAGCGAAACCGACGGTGGTCGCGCTACACGCCATGGCCAGCAGCGCTCCGGCCATCGTGCGGCGCCAGAATCCGACCGGTGTCGGGGTCGCGTTGATGTTCGCAGTGTCGTGGATCTGGTTTGTGTTTTCTGATGTGTTCATGGCATTGATCGTTCATCCGGCGCAAGCGGCGCAGTAGTGGTCAAGTTGTTGTTGGGCTACAAGTCCGCCTTGTACCGGCAGGGCACGGGACGCCGCCGTCCAGGCTTTACCTGGGATTTTGGCCCGAAAATGGTGCTTCACGGCCTACGATCAGGCGTGGCGTTAAGCGCGCGGATGCCCGAGCTTTCCGCACTCGAGGTGTTGTCGGCGATCGCTAAGACGGGCAGTTTGAGTGCGGCCAGCCGTGAGGTGGGAACCAGTCAGCAGGCCGTTTCGGCGCGGCTGACCTCTATCGAGTCGCAGATCGGAGTTCGCCTGGTGACGCGCACGACGCGGGGCACCCAACTGACTGCTGCGGGCGAGGTCGTCGCCGAGTGGGCGGATCAAGTCTTAGATGTAGCGCTGCGGGTCGACACCGGCCTGGCGTCGTTGCGCGCCGAGCGGCGCAGCCGGCTCAAGGTGGTGGCCAGCCAAACGGTCGCCGAGCAGCTGCTTCCGCGTTGGCTGGTGTCGTTCCAGGCGGCGGCAGCGCGGCACCGCGCCATTGCCCCAGAGGTGAGCTTCAACGCGACCGATAGCGAGGGCGCGATCGCCGCCGTGCGCAACGGGCAGGCGGAACTTGGTTTCATCGAAACACGTGGCGCGCTTCATGGGTTGCGCAGCCGCGTTATCGGGCGCGATGAGCTGATCGTCGTGGTGCCTCCCGATCACAAGTGGGCGCGTCGATCGGCCCCCATCACCGCAGCGGAGCTTCGACGAACGCCGTTGGTATCGCGCAAGTCGGGGTGGCGCCTGTTGCTGGGCGCCGACGAATTCGTGGACGGGGATCAGCCGGCGCCCGTGGCTCATCCACTCGAACTCGCCTCTCCGGCAGCGGTTCGCGCTGCCGTTCTGGCCGGCGCCGGTCCGGCGGTGATGAGCCGGCTGGCCGTCAGTGATGACCTGAGTCATGGTCGCTTGCGCGCCATTCCGGTTGCCGATTTGGACTTAAGGCGCGATCTGCGGGCGATCTGGTTGGGCGCCGCTACCGCGCCCGCGGGGGCGGCGCGGGACTTGCTCAACCACATCGCGACCAGTCGGTGATAGGCCGCGGAACCTTCGCCGCCGTGCTCACAGCGGCATAAGCCTCCTACATTGGAACGATGAGCAGACGCCACGAAGACGATGCGCCCAACCACGCCGGCGACGATCCCGAGTCCAAGGACGCCGTGCCAGATGAGCCAGTTGTGCCCGAGGCGGGCGAGGGTCCGATACCTCCGGTGGCCGGTGACCCCCGGCCGCCCATCGGGAATTGACCACTCGAGCTGGTTTATTGGGACTCCGGGCCGTCACGACTGGTTCCGCTCGGCTAGCTCCCGCAGATATCGCGGCATACGGCCGGCGCCAAAGTCGAAATCGACTATGCCCGAACGGAACTCGAAGACGAGTTGCGCGAGCCGAATTGTAGCTATTCGCGCTGTTCCGGCTGAATCCGGACCTTCTGCCGGATCATGGATCGCGCCTGTTGCAGATGCTTGGCCGCCCATCTCCGGTACGTTCGTCGAGCCCACGACATCCGCTCCTGCGAACGCTCGGTACGGCGCACGAGTTCGAGTTCGACATGGTCGAGCTCCTCGGCCCCGATCTCTACTCGGTCGCGACTTTGGATGAACTCCAATACCAACGCGTCGGGGTCCAGCAGTTCGCGCTCCCACGCCTCGTGGTCGTCGACGTCCGCGATGCCCATTGTGTCGGCCGCGTCGCGCAGCACCTCGCCCAGCTCGCCGTCCAGCAGTTGACGAAACGCGTCGGCGCCCTGCCGCGGATTGGCGATCATCCACGAGTGGTACGCGTCGGGCACCCTGTACAGCGTGGCGTCGGCCTCGTTGGCGATATCGCGTGCATGCGCAAACGGCACAATCATGTCTTTCTCGGCGTGCACCACCATCGTGGGCATCCCCTCGTCGCGGATGGTGTGCAGCAGCGGCGTGTAATCGCCCGACTCGACGATGGCTTTGATCGTCCGGGCAGCCGCAATCGGATCACGCAGGTTCGGCACCGCCACCGCCGTGAGCACGCGGAAGTACCCGAGCTGCTCTGAGGCTGAGAGCTGCGTCGGGTCGCCCAACGTGTCGCGGAACGCGGTAAAAGCCGCGCCCAACGCCTTGGTGGGCGACTTCACCAGTTTTGGGATGGTCGTGTCGAAGCGACCACCGGCCGCCGGGTCGAACAGCACGGCGGCGAGCACCCGGTCGGGCGCTTCTGCGGCCAGCTGGATTGCCATTCGCCCACCCATCGAATGGCCGACGAACACCGCTTGCCCGATGCCCAGGGCATCCAGCGTGTGCAACACCGAATCGGCGCGATCGCTGAAGCCGCACGCGTCGCTGGGCAGCCGTCCGGTATCGCCGTGACCGGCGGCATCGACGGCGACGACCAGAAATCCCATGCCGGCGATCCGGCTGAGCATCCGCAGGTAGGCCTTACGGCTCAGCAGGAGCCCGTGCATGAACAACAACGGCACCCCGCGGCCGCCGACTGAAAGTCCGATCCGGCGCCCGTCATCGAGTTCCACGGCGTGATGACTCAGCCGGATGCGGCTCGGTGATGTCTCCGTCATGGCCTCGGCGGAATTCCCGGCCGGCCGGGCGTTAAACGGGGTCGGGACCAGATGCCGCCGCGGAGTCGCGCGGCAAGCATCGCGCTTGCAGCGGCTATTGCGGGGTACTCGGCTGAGCAACATGACGCAAAAATCCTACGGAAGCACCGACGACATCGACCCCTGTGTGCGCGTTTACGGTACGCAGGTCCACAATCTGCGGGGCGTCGACGTCGTCGCGCCGCGTGACGCGCTGGTCGCGTTCACCGGGATCTCCGGGTCCGGCAAATCGTCGTTGGCCTTCGGGACCATCTACGCCGAGGCCCAGCGCCGCTACTTCGAATCGGTCGCTCCCTACGCCCGTCGTCTGCTCTTGCCCACCGGGGCGCCGAAGGTAGATGACATCACCGGGCTACCGCCCGCGGTCGCACTGCAGCAGCGCCGGGGTTCGGCGACGTCGCGGTCGACGGTCGGTACCGTCACCACGCTGTCGAACTTGTTGAGGATGCTGTTCTCCCGCGCCGGGACCTACCCGCCGGGAGCCACGGAACGACTGGACTCCGATGCGTTCTCACCGAACACCGCGGTTGGGGCATGCCCGGAATGCCACGGGCTGGGGCGGATCCATCGGGTGACCGAAGAGACGCTGGTACCGGATCCCTCGCTGACCATCCGCGAAGGCGCGGTTGCCGCGTGGCCGGGCGCGTGGCAGGGTCAAAACCTACGCGACA
>DASTKA010000790.1:0-2428 GCA_035716165.1 Mycobacterium sp.
GTGATCCGGCTGCCCAGCGCGGGACAGCTGCGGATCCTCGTCGCCGTGTTCGGTCTCATCGCGCTCTGCTCGGCGTACGGGGAGGGCTCACTCGCCGACTGGGGCGCACTGCACCTGCGTACGGATCTGCACACCAGCGCCGGGATGGCCGCGGCCGGCTACGCCAGCTTCTCCGTCGCGATGGTGATCGGCCGGCTCTCCGGCACCTGGCTGCTGACCCGGCTGGGCCGGACGACGGTGCTCGCCGCCGGCGGGGTCACCGCGGCGGTCGGAATGCTCATCGCGGCCTTGGTGCCGACCTTGCCCCCCGCGATCGTCGGCTTCGTCCTGGTCGGACTCGGGCTCTCCAACCAGTTCCCGGCGGCGATCGGCCAGGCCGGCTCCCTCGCCGGACCGAACGGCATCGCCATCGCGTCCACCTTCGGTTACGGCGGCATGCTGGCCGGGCCGCCGGTCATCGGATTCCTCACCGACCACACCGGCCTCCCGACCGCGCTCACCACCATCTCCTTCCTGGCGGCGCTCGCCGCCGTGGTCGCCCTGATCGCCCACGAGGCCGAACGCCGCTGGACGGGCCACGTCGCCCACTGAGTTTTCGTCCTGCGTGGACGGGCCGTTGCTCCAATCTGGCTGGCTCGTCGCGACCCTTTATCCCGGGTCGGCCACCGCTTCGCCCGGGCCGGTACATGTCCTGTGGTCCTCGCGCCGCCTCCGGTTTCCGCTTCCTTACGTCGGAACGAGCGGGCTCGGCGTGGCGTCACGCTCTGGTGCCCACAGGCGCCAAAGGTTCGCTCCAATCCGCGCCAGTCGACCGCTTTTTTCGTCCCTACGGGCGCCGGGTTGGCACCTACGAGCATCAGTCGGCAGCCGATCGTCGCCGCAGGTCAGCGGCCATATGAGCAACGCTAGCAGGCTGCGGCATCCGCCCGCGGCCGAAACGGCGCACCCCCGCGTCGGCCTCGGTCTCTTGCCGCTTTGGTGTTGCGTGAACGGGCCGTTGCCCCAATGGTGGTTTCTGGGGGTGGTTGCAACGGGTGGTGGGTTAGGTGGTGAGTAGTTTGGCGAGGCGCTCGGCTGGGGTGTCCCAGTCGAGTGTTTCGCGTGGGCGTTCGTTGAGTTCGGCGGCGACGGCGGCGAGGTGGTTGGCGGTGTGGGCGGAGAGGTCGGTGCCTTTGGGGAAGTATTGGCGTAGCAGGCCGTTGGTGTTCTCATTCGAGCCGCGTTGCCAGGGTGAGGCGGGCTCGCAGAAGTAGACCGGGATGTTGGTGGCGATGCTGAAGGAGCCGTGCGCGGCCATCTCGGCGCCTTGGTCCCAGGTCAGTGACTTGACCAGGTGCGCGGGCAGGGTTTTGACGGTGGCCACCAGCGCGTCGCGTACTTGCTCGGCGGTGCGGCCGTCGGGTAGGTGGACCAGCAGCACGTAGCGGGTGGCGCGTTCGACCAGGGTGCCGATCGCGGAGGCGTTGTCTTTGCCGATGATCAGATCGCCTTCCCAGTGGCCGGGGATCGCGCGGTCTTCGACTTCGGCGGGACGTTCGCTGATCATGACCATCGGGTCCTTGAACCGGGGGGTGCGCGCATCAGGTCGACGATGCGGGCGCCGGCGGGCCCGGCCGGTGCGCAGCGCGCTCGCCAGCTCTCGACGCAGTTGGCCGCGGCCTTGCACATACAGCGCCTGGTAGATGGTTTCGTGAACCACGTGCATCTCCGGGCGGTCGGGGAAGTCTTTGCGCAGAGCCTGACAGATCTGCTTCGGACTCCACCGCTTGCCCAGCTTGGCCGCGATGTAATGCCGCAGTTCAGCGTTTGTCGCGATCTTCGAAGGTTTCGGACGCGGCCGGCGTGCCTGGGCGCGAGCCTGGGCGGCATGAGGGCGGTACAGGCCCGAGACGGGATGGGCGTTGCGGCGGATCTCCCGGCTGATGCTCGAAGGGCTACGACCCAACTCGGCGGCGATCACCCGCATCGACGCCTTCTCCCGAAGGCGATCAGCGATGTGCAGGCGCTCGTCCTCACGCAGAAAACGAGAGGGCACATCAGGCGGTAGCACCGCACGCACCGGTGCTACCGCCCCACTGTCACCCTGCGCGCCGCGCCCATTGCGCCACTTACGCCCAGTTCGTGGATCAACCCCGACCATCCGACACGCCTCAGCGTTGCCCCACCCCTGACTCATAAGCCGCAAGTATGCAGCCCGCTCCCTGCTCAACGGCCGACGTCCACCGTTGACCGTCCGATCCCGGATCTCGAAATCCATAACATCCCCTCAACCTGGGATGTTGCAACGACCCCAAGAACCCAAGATCTGATTGGGGGCAACGGCCCGTTCACACAGAAGAAATCTGGTCAGCCGCCGTAGAGGGCGTCGATGTCGCCGGCGTGCGCCTTGAGCACCACGGCCCGCTTCAGTTTCAGCGACGGGGTGATC